>RECI01000322.1 GCA_007694095.1 Balneolaceae bacterium
GGATTAATGAACGAATATCTCGAAAGAAACGAAACACCGAACTTTGATCTTTTTTTATCGAATGGAGTACAGGCCGAATACCTGATTCCTGTTTTTCCAACGAATACGTTTCCCACACACTGGTCTATTGTGACAGGTTTATATGTGGAAAATCACGGGATTATCGCAAACAGTTTTTTTGATTATGAGCTGAATGCAAATTTTAGTTACGGCCCTCCGGATTCAACACCAAATGACGAGCGGTGGTGGGGCGGTGAACCGATCTGGGCTACCGCTGAAAGGCAGGGGAAAACGGCGGTAACGTTTTTCTGGCCCGGTTCCGAAGCATCCATTAACGGGATTCAACCCACAAAATGGGTGGATTATGACGGTTCCATCCCCGACAGCGTCAGGATTGACAGCGTTATGACATGGCTTGATCCCCGTGGAGAAGTACAGGCAGATTTTGCCACATTGTATTTCAGTTTTGTGGACAGCAGGGGACATCGATTTGGACCAGATTCACCTGAAGTGGATAACGCGGTAATTGAAATGGATGGCCTGATAGGATATTTATTAGAGAAAGTCGGGGAAACCGGACTCTCAGAAATTCTCAATATCATTCTTGTATCCGACCACGGCATGGCTTCTACAAACGAAGAAAGAGTAATATTTCTGGATGATATCATCAACCTGAGAGATGTGGATGTGATTTCATGGTCGCCTGCGGGAATGCTGAAACCAACTGAAGATAAAACTACCGACGTGTACGAAGCATTAAAAGAAAATGAAAATAACTACAGGGTTTATCTGCGAGAAGAAATACCCGAACGCTTTCATTTTCGAAATCACTACCGTATCCCTGAAATACTGATGCTGGCCGATGTCGGCTATACCATCACAAGCAGGCCATTTTTTGAGCGGCGAGGAGTTGTTGCTGGTACTCACGGTTACGACAATATGGCCCCTGAAATGTTTACTTTTTTTGCGGCTAACGGACCCGATTTTAAAAGCGGAGAAAAAGTACCTCCATTCGAATCCATTCATATATATGAATTGCTTGCAGATTTACTGAATATAGAACCTGCATCTAATGACGGTATTACCGGTGAATTAAATCATCTGTTACGGGGAAACTAATTCTTCAAAGTTTGGATTGCATCTTAATGTGATTTCGTATAAAATTACGCTCTTCTTGTTCCTAACATAAATATCAACGAAACCAACTCCATGGCATACATAGTAACTGAACCTTGTATTAACTGTAAATACACCAATTGCGCAGCTGTTTGTCCTGTTGATGCATTCAGGGAAGGCCCAAATTTTCTTGTAATCGATCCGCTTGAATGTATTGATTGTGATGCCTGCGTGCCGGAGTGTCCTGTAGAAGCAATTTTTCCTGATGATGAAGTTCCCGAAAAATGGGAACACTATATCGAATTAAATGAGAGGCTGGCAGAACAATGGGAAGATTATGTAATTAATGAGACAAAAGACTCCCTGCCTGATGCCGATGATTGGGCTGAGAAAGAAGATAAATTAGAGCACCTGAAAGAAGACTGGGATTAAACCGGTCTTTCGTTAGTGTTTTCAAAAAATGAGCCGGTTTATCCGGGTTAGGAATAAGAAGAGCTTCTGCATAAAAAAGCGCTTACAAAGCAAGTTTTTTTAATGCATACATTTAAAGAGAAGTATAATGATGAGTCTGCCGGAGAGTACCAATAATATTGAACTGAGAGATACCTTTCTGAGCCTGGAGAGGCCGGCTGTGATGGGAATTTTAAACCTCACACCAGATTCTTTTTTTGATGGCGGAACGTTCCTGGAAGTTGAACATGCGATAGCTCGAATTGGCAGCATGATAGCTGATGGAGCAGCTATTATTGATATAGGCGGTGAATCTACCCGCCCCGGCTCGGATCCTGTTACTACAGAAGTTGAATTAAATAGAGTGATACCAATAGTAGAGAAGGCTGTATCTCAATTTAAGGGTACCATATTTTCTGTTGATACCACAAAATATGAGGTAGCTAAGATTGCATTGGAGGCAGGAGTCCACATTGTGAATGATGTGAGTGGATTGCGAAAAGAGCCCGGATTTGCAAATTTATGCGGCCAATATAATGCCGGTTATGTTTTAATGCATTCCATCGGAGATCCGAAAACCATGCAAAATAACCCGGGTTATAAAAATATCATTACAGAAATTGAAACTTTTTTCATTAACGGAATATCTAAGTTAAAAGAAGCCGGTGTGAAAAGCATTTTTCTTGATCCCGGTTTTGGGTTTGGCAAAACACTGGACCATAACCTTAAGCTTGTAAAAGAGATGCAATCATTTTTAAAATTTGGTTACCCGGTTTTGGCAGGTGCGTCAAGAAAATCGATGATTGGTGCTATATTAAATGACCGGGCCGCTGAAGATCGCCTTGCAGGAACAATTGCATTACATTATCATTGCCTGATGAATGGAGTACGATTGCTCAGGGTTCATGATGTAAAAGAAGCCATCGATTCCATAAAAATTTTTGGCGCAGTTATGAGTCAATAAATCAGAAACTTAAATATTCACATGATTTATGCTTATTTTAAATAATTGCAACTTTTAATCAAACCCATTAAATACATACGACTATTTAATACAGATACGATTTAATTGATACCTATCGGATTCATAGATTTTGGCATTAAAGACCTGCTCGAAACGCTGGTCATAGCCCTGGTACTGTACTATCTTTACAGGTGGATACGTGGTACGTTTGCCATTCAGGCAGCTTTAGGTTTGCTTTTCATAATCCTGCTGAACGCAGGTGTAAGCCTGCTTGGGTTTTCCACACTGAATTTTATGCTTCGCAGTGTGCTGGATGTGGGGGTTCTTGCCGTTTTCATCATTTTTCAGCCTGAAATCAGAAAATTACTTTACAATCTCGGCCAAAATACCTCTTTCGACAGGTTTATCGGAAGGGTGGGTTCGGATACGATGATCAATGAAGTGATAGAAGCAGTTCGAAATATGGCTCAAACAAAAACAGGGGCACTCATTGTGTTTGCACGGTCATCATCATTGCAAGATCTCGTGGATGTTGGTATAAAACTTGATGCCAGGGTAAATGCCGAGCTGATCCAGACCATATTTCAAAAAGATACACCACTACATGACGGAGCTATTGTAATTCGGAATAACCGGATAGTTGCAGCAAGTTGCTACCTGCCAATTTCCCAAAACCCTAACATCTCTTCAGTTTTTGGCACAAGGCACAGGGCAGCGGTGGGTATAAGTGAAACCAATAATGTTTTTGTAGTTGTTGTATCGGAAGAAACCGGGCGGATTTCAATTGCTAAAAATGGTGCTTTGTCCAGCGGATTATCTGTTCAAAAACTGCGTTCTGAAATGGAAAAAGCCCTTGGCGAGGAAAAAGAAGATGAGGTTGGTTTCAGTGCTGAAAAAGCAGAACTGGAGATGAATTAATCCGGATAAACATCACCGACTTACTGGTTCTCTCACAGGTGCTGTTACAGTTACCTCACCTGCAATGGCGAAATTAAGGTTTACTTCCACCTGATCTCCTTCAAGGAGTTCTGTTCTTAATTGCATCAGCATGATATGCAGCCCGCCCGGTTGCATGGCCACTATACTCCTTCCCGGAAACCAGGGTTCTTCAGCCTCTCTCATACCCATCATTCCCTCCCCCCTTTCAAATGTTTCATGAAGCTCGGTAAGACCGGCTGCCGGTGATGACAGCGAAATTAATGTGTCAGTTTTCGCAGATCCATTCAAAACGTGAAGATATACTGCCGTTACTCCATTTGCACGGCCGGGCCTTGCCCATGCTCCTTCAATCGAGATACCGCTGTCAGGTAATATGTATTCAATGGCCTCAGTATCGGGTTTGTCGCCATTGCATGAAAGAAGGATGAGTAATGTTACAAACATTATTACAGAAAGTATTCGATGAATCATAGTTTTTCCAAGTCTTCAATGATAATATGAACCGGTGTCATGCTGCCGCCGTAATCAAAAATGAGGCGCGATCTTTGATCAATAAGCAAAATTTTGTCGGAGTGGTTAATAAAATACATGCGGTCACCTGTTTCAAGTTCACGTGAGTACGACTCCTGAGTACGCACACTTACTCTTTCCATAAATTGATTAATGGTTTCCGGATCGGCCGTCAAGAATTGAAATGGCGGCTTATCCATATCAAAAGCCCTGGCGTACTCTTTTAAAACCTTGGGTGTGTCACGTTCCGGATCAAACGTTACCAGCACAAATTGTGTATTACCCGGATTTGCCATTTCTTCATAAACCTTTCCAACATTTGCTGTAATGAAAGAGCAGATATCAGGACAATGTGTATAGATGAACCCCATCACGAGCGGAGCTCCTGCAAAATCATCGGGGAAGACAATTTTCTCACCATTCTGGTTTACAAGTTCAAATGAAACGTCATTGTAATCATCCAATGCAGGACTGCTGCATCCTGATATAAAAAACGAAGTTGTGAGTATCAGTAAATAAATATTTCTGAATGATAATTGCATTGCCGACAAATCAAGGATTACTATGAGTACCGAACGTACCGGAAGAATATGAAAATAGCATGAAAGAAAAATTACTGAAGTTAATTATTGAAATAAAATTCACATTCCCCGTTATACTAACGGATATGGTACTCATTGAGTTAATTCAGAATTTTTTTAAAAAGAGAGACGTGGCAGATTGCAAAATGGTTCTGCAGGGTTTGCTCATTTACAAATCTATTGAAAATTACCCTTTGTGCCTGTAAGAATAACCAACCTATCGTGCGTAAAGTTTCTTTTTTTCTTATTTGAATTACGGCCTTACTACATTGATTGAATGATGTTGATGCCAAAACAACAAAAGCCTAAGATCAGAAACTTGAAACGAAATGAGTGGTACAAACATTTTTACGAATAAATAAAAGCCTTATGCGTATTTTTTAATCAAACAAGTAATTTCAGCCGAACCATTGTCACTAATTTATTGCAATAACACTATTCCAAGAGGATGCTTCACCCTATTCTGCATTATTTTATTGTCTGGATCATTTTTTCCAGTTCTGGCCCAGGATGATGTACGGGAGGATGTGGTTTGGAAAGTTACTTTTGAAGGAAACGAGGCTTACCGCGACATGATTCTGAACCAGAT
The DNA here is from genome assembly GCA_007694095.1 of Balneolaceae bacterium. Taxonomy (GTDB): domain Bacteria; phylum Bacteroidota; class Rhodothermia; order Balneolales; family Balneolaceae; genus Rhodohalobacter. Next base: position 5,150 of record RECI01000322.1, read on the forward strand.
TATTGCTACCTCACAGCCTCGGTTTTTTCAAAGAATTTTCCGAAGAACCGGGGATTATCTTTTAAACGAAACGGAATTGAGGAGAGACCGTGTGCGGATAGAGCGTTTCTACGAGCGGCGAGGTTACCATCAGGTGAATGTAAGCTACGAAATCGTTGAAACCCGGAAGCCCTGGCGAAAAGAGGTGAGATTCGATATCCGTGAAAACAATCCAATCCGTATAAATTCCACCTCCATTGTGATTGACGGGGATGAGCAAACAAAGAAAGAGATAAGGGAAGCTCGCGATTTTATCAGGGCTTCTGAGCGGCATGATTACCGCCCCGGCCAGCGATATCAGCTTATCAGGATGCCTGATGTAGAGGGACTTTTCAGGCAAACTCTGGAAAATCTTGGCTATGCCTGGCCTGAAACAGAGATTACGGCTGATGTTGACTCAACCGCCAACCTGGCTGATGTTCAGATTTTACTGAAGCCAAATTCCAAAACCTATTTTAATGAATTCGTAATTGAAGGCGATCTTTCAGTACCCGAGCGGGTTTTGACCCGCCATACAGATATCCGGATAGGAGACGCATACAGCCGCAGGCAAATGCAGACCTCACAACGGGCTATCTTTAATCATCATTTATTCAGGTTTGCCACCATCACCCTGCCAGAGCAGGAAAAAGATTCCACTCTTACGGCACTCATACGTGTACGGGAATATCCCAAGCGCACAGTTCAGGCAGCCATTGGAGTGGGCCGGGAAGAAATTGTAAGAGGTCAGGTAGCCTGGCAGCACAGGAACATTAACGGCACCGGCCACCGATTCGGGGCAAATCTCAGGGCGTCGTTTATTGAACAGAGAGCCGGAACAGACTACCTGATACCGTATGTATTCAATTCCAGAAGTACCAGTGTTACATCACTGTTTGGCCTTCACAGGCTTGAGCCTTCTTTCGAATTACTGCAGGCTGGTTTAAACAGCAGCCTGATCTACCAGATTCAGCGCAACAAGACCGCTTCTATTTCTTATGAATATTCGTTTAACGAGGAACTGTCCCGTGAGCAGGGTGTGAGGCTGCCAAGCTCGTTCAGAAATTACAACATTTCATCATTCACGATATCCGGCTATTACAACGAAGGGTTTTCCAGGGAGCCGAGAGGCTGGTTTATTCAGCCATCTATTGAAATTTCCAGTACTTTTGGCGAGGCTGATTTCAGGTTTCAAAAACTAAATCTGGATGTTCGCCGTTTTACCCCGCTTTCAAATACCACAACGCTGGCAAAACGTGTGAACAGCGGTATCATTTTTTATTCACAAGCAGGGAACCTGCCGGGAAATATCCGTTATTTCACCGGGGGTACAAACTCTGTGAGAGGATGGAACCGGCAAACTTTGGGACCCAGCCTTCCTGCGTTCGATGAAAATGGAAATTTTCTTAACTATGTACCTATTGGCGGAAGATCAGCTTTTTCTTTTAACGT
>RECI01000186.1 GCA_007694095.1 Balneolaceae bacterium
GTGATTTCCAGCTCAAATGGTTCCGTATAAAAACCGGGGGAATGCGAAAACACAGGCGGTTCCAGCAGCCCGCTGATGCCCTGTGTAGTGTTGGCCGCTCCGGGCGTAGGCTCCTCAAAATAGACCCACTCCCCGGTGCCGTCGGGCTGGCGGCCAATCGACATATCGGTTGGGATTTCCGTGAGCGGAAGTTCATCGATACGGGTACTATCAGCGGCCGTTAACAAGATCTCTTCCCCGGCCGAGGCAATGGCAAAATTGGTGTGCAGCGGTGCGGCGGGATCGGCCCGGTCTTTATTGGATGCCCACACCAGCAGGAATTCACCCGGCTGGATGGTGATTTCAGGGAACATCCAACGAAACGGGTTATCGTAATCATCGGACAGGCCGTACCCTGCCAGGCTTACCGCTGAATCGCTGTAATTATGGATTTCAATCCAGTCTTCGTAGTCCCCGTCCTCATCGGCAATAATGCTGTTGTTGGACGCCATGATTTCGTTCAGGACAACCTGTTGGGCGTATAATCCATCTGAAATCAGGCTGCACAATAAAACAGCCACTATTACAAAAGAAAGGCATTTTAGATAAATAAATCTCATAAAATGGCCTAGAGTATGCTTTTGAATTAAAATTATCAATATTTCTGTACCCAGAATATTCTTAAAATTGTGAAACAATTAGAATAAGTATCAAATATTTTATGATCAGTTGTTGTACATTTTTATACTTACCCTGATTCTCTATCGTTCAGATTTTAAAACTATATCACCCCAATGCTGTTTTGATGAAATCAAGTTTATTGCAACTACTATTGTTGTCACTCTTTTTTTTGGTTCCGTTTCAACTTTATGCACAACACCTGCCGGATCACAATACTGAAAAAGCCCGTGCCCTGGAATATTTTGTGGAAGGAATTAACCATTTTGAAAACCAGGAATATGAACTGGCTCTTGATAAACTCACCGCTGCTCACTTGATCTACTCGGATGATGCAGGCATTAATTACGCCCTCTCAGACGTATACCTTGCAACAGGCGATTTTAGTAATGCCGCCTATTATGGGCAGATTGCAACCGAACTTGAACCCGAAAACAAATGGTACCAGCTTCAAATGGCAGATATTTACCGGGCATCGGGCCGAAATGAACTGGCAGTGGAATACCTTATGGCTGTGCTGAAATTCCATCCCCGCGATCTTGATGTACTTTTTACCCTGGCTGAGAGTTATATCGAATTTGGTGAACTTGAAAAATCGAATGAAATCCTCGACAATATCCTGGAATACCGCGGCAGCTTGTTCGAAGTTCACCTGCGAAAATTCCAGAACTACAATGCCCTTGGTAATGATAAAAAAGCACTAAACGAGCTTGAATTGCTAAGAAATCTAAATCCGGGCAACCTCAGCACATTGCTTATGATCAGCCAGTACTATATGGAAATGGGTAATCTCACTGCCGCGGAGGAAATATTACTTGAAGCCCGTGAAAGAAACTCAAGCGACCCTCAGGCGCTGATTTTACTTGCTGAAATTTTTATTGCCAATAATGATTGGGAAAAACTCGGTGACACCTTTGTTATGATGATTGAAGACCCGCTGATCAATCCCTCCCAAAAAATGGAGCTTGTGCGTTTTGTGTATATGCAACAACAGGCGAACCCGGATGAACCTTTACTTGCTGAACAGACAAATAAAGTGGTTCATGCCCTTGGTAAACATGAACCCGACTTTGGGCCCGCCCAGCTTATTACCGCCGATTATTATATGCAGCAAAACGAACCTGAAATGGCACTTGGCAGCCTGGAACGTGCAATCGAAATAACACCAGCTAATGCTGAAGCCTGGGGCCAACGCATGCAGATTCTTTTTTCACTTGGCCGATACGATGAGGTAATCAGCCTTTCACAAGAAGCGAATGTAGCATCACCTGACAATGCGTTTATCCAGTTTTTTACAGGTGCGTCGCACATGTTTTCGGGGGAGCGTGAAAAGGCAGAACAATGGCTTAAGGAGGCCACAATAGCACCTGCACGCCGTAATTTTCGGTCTATCATCTATGGCACATTAGGAGATGTTCGTCATGACCTTGACAAATGGAATGAGGCGGTTGATGCCTATGAAAACGCAATCCGGTTGGATGCCAATAACCACACTGCCCTGAATAATTACGCCTATTATCTCTCTCTGCGACAAGAGCGCCTTGATGAGGCACTTGAAATGGCGGAGCGGGCTGTGGCAATGGAGCCCGGTAATGCAGCCTATCTTGATACAATTGGCTGGATTCATTATAAACTCGGGAACCTGGAATCAGCTAAAATGTATATACAACAGTCAATTGATACCGGCCAGGCCAGTGCAACGGTATATGAACATCTCGGAGACGTTTATAAAGCCCTCGGGGATGAAGAAAATGCCAGGAAGTGGTGGGGCAAAGCCTTCGAAATAGATCCTGATCGAGATTATTTACTGAAAAAAATTTGATCCGACTGGGATCAAATTTGTTTTTAAGGAAGTACATGACTTACCCTGTATAATCGATTTATAACACAATAAATTTATTCCATTTTTGAAATCCAGGATTTACATATTATTATACTCTTCAGTTTTTCTTATACTGATTGCAGCATGCAGCACCCCGAGAGAAATTGCAGGTATTGAAGACCTTAACCGTGCTGAAATTTCAGTAGAAAAGCTGATGGAAATGGTTCCGGATTACCGAAAAGAATTAACCACAATTTCAGGAAGCGGGAGGGCTTTGGTCAGTGAACCAGGGAACAGTGAACGGGTAACAATACAGTTTCATTCAAATCGTCGGGAAAGCCTCATTATTGTAAGAAACAATGTAGGGATAGAAGGCGGGCAAATTTATGTCGATTCCGATTCGCTCCTCATCTACAATCGTCTCGACAAAAAAGCGGAAAAAGTTCCGTTGAATGAAGGCAGACTCAGCAGTGTAGGCACCATCGCTTCCATCAATATCCTGGATCTCGTAAATTATACTCTGAATGCCGAAGATGTACATGAAGTATTTGAAGACAGGGATCACTACATCGTGATATTGCAAAACAGAACGAGAATCACAATCAATAAAACAGACGGTTTAATTCGTGAAGTTTTACATGCAATTGATGATTATGATGCTCCATACAGCAAGATCCAATATGAAGGTTACGCACGTATCAGTGGTTTCTTGTTGCCCAGAAGAATTACAATTTACAGCAGGGACGAGGCCTCGAAGGCAACCCTCCTTGTGCAGCGGCTTGAAGTAAATATCGAACTTCCGGAACTGACAATCAGTATACCGGATGATATCCCCATTTACAGGATATGAAAAACTCTCTTTACTCCTACTCCCTTTTGTTGATACCGTTTTTTCTGGGGTTGGAATTGGTGCAGGCACAAACCTCCTATGAACACTTGCGTTCACAGCTCATGGAGAGGCAAGAGACCACCCGCAGCCAGATAAATAACCTTGACAGACAAATAACAACATTAACCAGCAGGCTCAATGTCACAACGCAGGAATATGAGCAGGTTTACAACCGATTTGAAGACCTCAGCCGGCTAATTACGTTAAGACGCGAAAGGCTCAGGCAGATGACACGTGAACAAAGCCAGATCGAGGAAGAAATACGGTTAATTGAACGAAATCTTGCCGAACTTGAACAGGAACTTGCACGTTTGATCCGTGAGTATAAATCAACACTCACCTATCTCTATAAACACGGGAGAACAACTGAACTTGCACTAATACTTACCTCTGGCTCCATAAATCAGTTAATGGTTCGCTCTTATTATCTTGGAAAGTTTAACAGCCACCTGCAGGGACAGGTAGATGAAATTGAAACAACCCAAAAAAAGCTTGAAACATCAAAGTCAGATCTTGAGCAGACAAAAGAGAGAAATAATGCTGCTTTGGCTGAAATCCGAAGTGAAACACAAAACCTTGAACGGCAGCAAAGGGAGCAACAAGAAATTGTAAATGAACTTAGGAAAGATATTGCAACCCTGGAGGAACGTAGAAAAGAGCAGCAGGAGCAGCGGCAAAATCTTGAATCCACAATGGAAAACCTTATACGTGAAGAGCAGCGGCTCCGGCGCGCAGAGGCGTCGGGGGCGGAAATTGTAAGGCGTGAGATCGCTGTTACCGACGAAGAACTTTCCCTTTTTGAGAACAGTTTCCGACAGTTAAGAGGCCAGATGCCCTGGCCGGTTGAAAATGGCACCATAACCGAACGATTTGGTGAGCGGATAAATCCTGTTTTTAATACCAGAACTCAAAATCCCGGAATTGATATTTCGGCCTTGCCGCGTTCGCCTGTAAGAGTCGTAAGTGACGGATATGTGTTCAGTATCCAGCCTCTTCAGGGATATGGAGATATCATATTCGTGAATCACGGATCATACCGCACTGCTTATGGAAATATGAGTGATATTTATGTACGACGGAACCAGGTGCTGCATAAGGGAGATGTGATTGGCCTTTCCGGTGACGAAAATTCCATCCGCGGTTCTGTATTATTCTTTTTAATTCGCGACGGCAGCCAAATGGTGGATCCCGAGAGGTGGCTTCAAAACCCGAACCCATGAAATTTTTCAGCTAATCACCCTTTTAGATCGTGGACATGAACTGTTTTGATTTTTTGCCTAATGTTATTTAAAAATACTCCCCTTTTGCCGTTTTTATTTATTCTGGGAATTTTTTGTTCATGTAACAATATATCTGATTTTGATGATGTATCAGTGATTACATTCTCCGAAGCGCAATTGACACAAAAAAATTTAGACCAGCAGCTGGTTCTTGTCACACCGAAGACGAGATTTTTTCAATTCCTTGAAATGGTTGATAGTATCAAGGAGATGGAGCTTGAAGAATTAAAAATTTTGACGGATGAAGAAGCGAATATTATCGGTAAACCCATCTATGATGTTATCGATGATACGGAAATTTTAAGTACCCATGCCCTTCGGCGAATAGCATTCCCATTAAATGAAATGAAGGCAAAGGCTCTCAGCTTAAACAATGAAGATCATAAAAGACTGAGTATTGAAGTAGTGTCAATGATCACTCCTATGGCCGGATTTAACTCTGCACGAAGAAGATTAAATACAGACCGGTTAAGGCAACTACTCATCGAAATTCACGATGCATCACCGGAACAAGGTGCAGGGTGTAGTACCTTGTTTAATAAAACAGAAGATCTGGTGGTACTATTCGAACGTGATAATTTCGCCGTTGCAAACGCAATCTGCCCTGAAGGTACCACCTTTTTTATAATGCCCGGATTACACAAGCAACAAGTAGTGTTATCCTCTAAAAAAGGGAACAACTGGTTTGGGCTAGATTTGGCTGTAATGGATGGTATGAATCTGGCAATTGAAGCTTTCGATGGTAATTTTGTCAACCACATATTCGCTTTTTTTGAAATCAGAAATTACCGGGAATTTGGGATTGTGGATAATAACGGAGAATCGATACATACCACAATCAGAAGAATGATTTTCCGGAATATCGGTGAAAATGTAGATGGACAAACCTATAGTGCAGTCAAATTTTTGAGATCACAACATATTGAAGTCAGGGAATCATATTTTGAAAATGTTACCTCATCAATTCATTTTGCCACAAGCAAAGGGCCATTAAAAGTATTGGGGAATGACGCTTTGAATCCCGGACGAAATTTTTTCCAATGTGATAAGTGTTTTGGACCGGAGATCCACATTTTAAACAATTCAATGGAAAACACAACAGGGTTTGGATTAGATAAACTTGAAGACTTTATCAATATTTTTGCATCAGAAGGTGAAGTTTACAGCCCTATACGTGTTAACTATAATCGTGCCAGAACAAACGGTATGAATTTATCTCCATCAGGTTCATTTATCATTTTAGGTGATTTTGGCGGAAAACACCAGGAAGCAATTGGAAATATTGGTGTTAATCCCGGGCAGGTGGGTATCGGTGTGGCAAGTGGTGATCACATCTTGGTTGAAAATAACCGGATGTTCAGTACATTGATTGATGGTATCAGCAATGTGGCCTTCTATTCATGGAGAACACCAAACCATGCCCCTGCATGTTCGGATCACAAATTTAGAAACAATAAAGCCAACTGGATATGTGGAAGAACAAATGTTTGCAGATATGGTGAATTGAATCGCGGTTGGACGAACGGCAACTGCGGACTTTCCAATGAAGAACTGCTGGTAAATACCCATGACGATATCACCATGACTGCTGATATATGGTATGATACATCATCACAAAATAATCATAACCCGAACCCGGGTCATGGAAGCATCGGCAGTAATTACCGGGATTTCTATTGGTTTTACGGTGAATATGATGATGCTTTACCAGGCTCAAAGCCAAGAGTGAATTATTAGATTAGCATATTATTAACTATTACACCCAAACTGTAATATTTTTGATTTTTATATTTCTGGTATCCTAATCCGGCTAAAGCGACTCACTTTTTGAACCCCGACAGAAATATCGGGACAGGCATGTTGACAAATTAATAAATAACAGATACCAAAATCTTTGCTTTTTTTTATCTGTAACTTTTCCTCAACACATTGGATAGATAGAGTTTAAAATTTGGTACTTGTATTTTGGAATTTTAGTCATTATTTGTCAAAATTTTACATGAAAGACACTATAAAGAATGCGTAATATTATCAGTTATTTCAGGATGTTTAAAAAAACATTTTTTTTATTTTTTGTACCATTATTTTTCGTTGTTTCATGCGATACAACAAGTGATACTCCCATTGTTGACCCAACCAGGTATTTGGTTTCGGATCAATTTAACAGAACCATTACCCAACAACAGCTTGCCGCATTTTGGGCGCTCGCAGGCCAGTCAGAAGCTTCCACTTATGCCTTGTACGATATAGACATTTATCGGATTGTATATAATACCACCGGGCTGGATGGCCGTCCTGTTGAGGCTTCAGGTGCTATAATGGTACCAAAAGGAATTGAGAACCCCAGGCTATTGTCTGTACAGCATGCCACGATATTTAACAATGATGAAGCACCTTCTGTTGACAGGCCTGGTGTTATTTCCGTAATCACAAGAAAAGCACTATTTGCATCCATGGGTTATATCACTTTTTTGCCGGATTACCTCGGCTATGGGGTAAATGCTGGTATGATTCATCCCTATCAGCATAAAGAGAGCCTGGCAACTGCAAGTTACGATATGATCATGGCAGGCTTAGAATTTATTGAAAAGAAGAACCTTCAGCCTTCTGATTTTTCGGTTAATATGCTTGGATATTCAGAAGGCGCATATGCAACACTAGCACTTGCAGAATTGGCAGAAACATCTGAATCTATATTTGAAACAGGTTTCATTTCTGTAGGCGGCGGCATTTATGATTTATCTTCAACGATTGATTATTTGTTGCAAAACATCAATAAGCCGAATGAATGTGTGCCATGCTATGCCTATTTCATTTATGTTTATCACAATATTTATGATTTGCCCGGCACACTCAGTGATTATTTCAAAGAACCCTATGATGAAACTATTTCCGGAGGATTATTTGGCGGGGGTTTTTCAGATTCACAGATTCGTGCCATTTTGCCCGTTAACTCAAAAGATCTTATACGGGAAAGTTTTATATCAGAATATCTGGAAGGAGGCTTTTTGGAATTGCGAAATGCACTCCAGGAAAATAATATTGATTATATCCCGGCAGCAACTGTTTTGATTGCACATGGCACAGCTGATAGTGTTGCACCTGTGTTTAACAGCGACCAGTTTTATGAAAATGCTTTACTGGCTGGCAAAACGAATATCACATATATCCGAACTGAAGGGGCCAATCATTCAACCGGTATTTTTGACTGGGCTATCGAAACACTTGAAGCACTTGACAGGCGCAGTAAATTTGCCGCAATCCGTTGAGTTCACCGGTTGCTATTTTAAGGCAATTAATGTTGCGCTGATCACTTCATCCTGGCGTGTCCGGATACTTTCCATAATCTCTTCTGATGGTTTCATGTCAAGCTGAATTGTACAACATGCTGTTTTCATCCCGTCAAAGATTACATTGGTCAATTCCTGGGCATTTATTTGAGCTTCTTTCAATTCACTCATTACATTGGCAATAACTCCCGGTTTATCATAATGGCGAACCACCAGCTGCCACGAAGCATCGGTTTTTTCACAACGGTTCAGCCAGTTACGAACATATCCCTGCTGAAGGTATCCCCTTACAATATCCACCGCATCATCTGCAACGGCCATCTGTGCCTGGGCTGTACTGGCTCCTATATGATGTGTGATATACACGTTATCCAAATCCTGGAATCGGCTTTTGAATTCACCTGTTTTAAATTCCGGCTCCTCACTGAAAACATCGAGTCCTGCCCTCAGCCGCCCTGACTTCAACTCATCGTACAGGGCATCTTCATCCACCACTTCTGCTCTCGAGGTATTTATAAGCATCGCACCGTTTTTCAGTTCTGATAGTATTTTCCGGGAAATGACCCCTCTCGTATCCGGTTTTAATGCAAGGTGGATGCTGAGAACATCACACTTTTCCACAACTTCTTTTATACTATTTGCATAGATAATATCAAGTTCATCGGCTTTTTCCTGTGTAAGAGAACGCGACCAGGCAATCACCGGCATACCGAAGGCTCTTGCACGCGATATCACTTCCTGCCCGATCTGGCCTGTACCAATGATTCCCAGCACTTTTCCAAATATGCCATCGGCTTTGCTAAAACTACCTTTATTCCATTTACCGGCACGGAAATCGGATACGTTATCGCCAATAAACCGGTCGAGTGACAAAATGAGGGCCATGGTTAATTCTGCCACGGCAATGGCATTTTTTCCGGGACAATTGGCTACAAATATTCCAAGATTACTGGCAGCTGTCATATCGATATTATTGACTCCTGCCCCGGCACGAATAATCAAACTCAACGCATTACTGTTATTTATACACACTTTGCTAACAACAGTTGAGCGTACAATAAGCACCTGGGCATCCCCAAGGCCCTGGTCCAGGTCGGCACTGGTGAGCCCGGGTTTAAAGATTACATTACAGCCAATATGCTGAAGTTCCTGAATAGCTTTGTCCGGTAATTTGTCGGCAATAAATACGTTCATGATTTCCCTGTGTTTGATTATTTCTCTATTTAATAAAGTTACTGAAACAAAGAGATTTCCCGAAATGAAGACGTACGAATTAATAAAATCATTTTATGCACTTTATGTATCATGAAGTACATTTAACATATGTATGACGTGTTAAATATGTACGGGAGTATTAATGAAATTCGATGATACATTTCTGATCAGACTTGTACATGCAAAGATGCCATTTGGAAGGTTTAAAAACAGGTATATAACCGATATTCCCGTGTTTTACCTTGAATGGCTGAGCCGCAAAGGATTTCCAAAAGGGGAGCTTGGCCAATATCTCTCCACTATGTATGAAATACGGATAAACGGCCTTGAAAAACTCCTTCATCCCATTATCAGGAAAGAGAGGGGGAAAGAGTTTTGATTTTCCTGTCGGTATGTGTTTAGCAACCTGACAGAGTCCCCGACATACCTACAGGGATCCTGCAAGAGTCGCATAATACTGTTTCGAATAGATTTACCTTTGGATCATTAATCTTATCCCGATGTTAGTGCCATGTGACGCAATAGAATGGACAGGAGCCAAAACGCACGGCGCTATGTCAAGTTGTTTGATTCGGACCGCAACTTAATTATAAAACCGTTCATTATTATCGGCCATATCTTCCAGTCGGTCTGGCGGATTGAACCGGGGGCCATGGTCACTTTCGAGGGTATCAAGTAAATCGGCAGCCACCTCAATGCCCATCGATTCGAGATAGCGGAAAGGGCCGCCAAGGAAAGGTGGAAATCCAAGGCCAAGGATCGCCCCTAAATCACCATCTTCCGGTTTTTCAAGAATTCCCTCATTCAGGCATAAGACTGCTTCTTTCACCATGATCATCGCCAAACGCTGCTGAATCTCTTCAACTTTAAATTTTTGCCGATCCTCCCCTCCGAAAAACCGGTATACTTCGGTGTTGACCTTTTTCTTCTTTTTGGAGCCTTCCTCATAAATATAAAAACCTTTCCTGTTTTTACGCCCAAGGAATCCGGCATCCATCAATTCCTTTGCTTTATTGCTTGTTTTTGCTCCCCTTACCTTGAACAATTTCCCCAAAACCCCGGCAACATGCGCGCCAACGTCAATGCCCACTTCATCAAACAAGGCGACCGGCCCTACCGGGAATCCAAACTGTTTCATGGCATCATCGAGCTGCTCTGCAGAAGCGCCCTCTTCAAGAAGCAGCAACGCCTCATTCATATATGGGGCAAGGATCCGGGTTGTATAAAAACCAGGACCATCATTCACTACAATAACGGTTTTGCCCTGCATCAGGCCAATATCATATGCTGTTGCCGTCACCCAATCTGCCGTCTGTTTTGTCTTGATGATTTCAAGTAGCGGCATCTTTTGAACCGGTGAAAAATAATGCATCCCGATGATGTTTTCAGGCCTTTTGGCATTGGCAGCAATTTCCGTGATGGGCAAAGACGAGGTATTGGATGCAAAAATTGTATCCTCGCTGCAGGATTCCTCAACTTCCTTTACAATCTGCCGTTTCAGTTCCAGGTCTTCAAATACAGCCTCAATAACCAGGTCCATCTTGTTGAAGCCGTTATAACTTATTGTGGGAAATACCCGGCTCATTTGCTCATCACGTTCGTAAGACGATAAAATCCGTTTACCTACTTTTTGATCCAGGTTGTTCCGGATACCTGATTGTCCCCTCATTGCATTATCAAGAGACTGGTCTTTCAGCCAAACATGGTACCCCTCTTCGATACTCACTTCGGCAATACCGGCACCCATCAAACCTGCTCCCAAAATCCCGATATTTTTTACTACCCTTTTTTCAGAGTCAAGAGAATTTTTTTTGGCGGCCATTATCCCGAAAAAGAGCTGTACCAGGGCTCTCGATTCAGGTGTTACCGCCAGTTCACCAAAGAGTTTTGCCTCGTTTTCAATTCCCTTTTCTAAACCATGGTCGTACCCGAATTTTACACTTTCAATAATCTTGAGCGGTGCGGGATAGTTACCTTTTGTTTCAGAAAGAGTACGTTTCCTGGCTTGTTTGTATATGATACTCCTGCCTGCCGGATTGCCCTCAAGAATTTTTTCCCCCAGGCTTCTTTTATCCGGGTTTTCCGGTTTTTTGCCTTTCAGTTTTTTTACAGCCCTGATACCTGCATGGGTCAGCGCATAGCGGTGTACCAATTCATTCGCAAATCCCATTTTATGCGCCTGGTAGCTGTACATATTTTTCCCTGTAAGCATATACGTCAGGGCTTTTTGGATACCGATAAGGCGGGGCAACCGCTGTGTTCCGCCCATTCCGGGAAGCAGGCCCAGTTTCACCTCCGGAAGGGCAATTTTTGTGGAGGGGTGATCGGAAACAATCCTGTAATGGCAGGCTAGTGCGAGTTCAGTGCCTCCACCCATACATGATCCGTGAATAGCTACAACCACAGGTTTGGTGAAACGTTCGATACGGAGCAGGATATTGTGACCTGTTCGGCTAAGCCCCTCCAGCTCCTCGGCTGTTTCTCTTGATTTGAACATCCCAATATCGGCGCCGGCAATAAAATTTTCCTCCTTGCCGCTTACAAGAACCACCCCCTCAATCGAATTATCCGATTCCAGTTTGTCCAGAATCGCGGAAAACTCATTGATCAGGCCATCATTTAATTTATTAACCTTATCACCGGGTGTATCCAGCGTGATGATGGCTACATTGTCGATAATTTCTGTATTCAGGATCTTTTTGGTCTTCATAGTTTTTTGTATATGTAAAAAGGCAAAAGTTGTTGATGCCTAAATAGTGGATCTATAAGGAAATCTCTGCTTCCCTGAAATTTCGGGATTAAAAGAGGCTTGGAAAACTTCTTATGATCCCGAAACTTTGGAGAAATAAACTTTTCACTTTTGCCTTTTCACTTTTCACTCCTCAAACCTCTCAATAATCATCGCATGCCCCTGCCCTCCGGCAGCACAGGCAGCGATGAGAGCATAACGTCCGTCTTCATGAATCAGCCGGTTTACGGCCGTTGTGAGCAGACGGACCCCTGTTGCCGCGAACGGATGGCCGATAGACAGCGATCCACCCCATTTATTTAGCTTCTCGAGGGGAACGGCTCCCACTTTCTTATTTCTGCCCAGCCGCTCTTTTGCAAATGTTTCATCCGCCAGGGCCTTCAAAACAGTAACCATTTGTCCTGCAAATGCTTCATGAAACTCGAATACATCGATATCATCCATGCCCAGGTTCATATCATCAAGCACTTTTGGCACGGCAAAAGCAGGGCCAATCAACAACTCATCACCCGGCAGTTGGGCAACGTACGAATAACTCCTCATTATGGCTTTTGGCTTATATCCTTTTTGAACGGCATACTCCTTCTCCATCACCATGGCAGCCGATGCCCCGTCGGTAAGAAATGATGCATTGCCAGCCGTTACGGTGCCATGCGGTTTGATAAACGCCGGCAGCAGAGACGAAAGCTTTTCAAATGTGGTATCTTCACGGATCCCGTTATCTGTATTAATAATTCCGTTATTTACAGCAACCGGGAAAATCTCCTCTTCAATCAGCCTCCCCTCTGTTGCTTTAAAAGCAAGCTGGTGTGAACGCACTGCATAGGCATCCTGTTCTTCACGTGAAACTCCATACTTGCCACACATCTTATCACAGCTCTTCCCCATCGTTTCGCCGGTTGAAAATTCAGATATCGAAGGGATTTCCGGCAGCAGGTCGGACGGGTGTATTCCTTTAAAAAAACGGAGCCAGTCTGATGTTTTCCGATACTTTTGGGATTCTAACAGTTTTTGGCGGAATTTTTTCCTGAAGCGTATTGGAATATCACTCATTACCTCTACACCTCCCACTATGGCACTGTTCTTGTGGCCCGATTGTATCGAATCCATAGCTGCTGTAACAGCAACATTGGAGGAGATACAGGCCATGGAAAGCGTGGTTGCCGGGACAGAATCGGGCAAACCGGCTGCAAGGCCTATTTCCCGTGCAATGTTGCTGGTATTAATGTCCTGGATTACATTCCCATAGTAAACGTGATCCACATCGTCTCCATTTAACTTTGTTTTGTTGATGAGTCCTGATACTGCCATCCTTCCGAGATCATACGCTGAGAAATGTTTAAAATCAGACTGCGATCTCAGGAACGGGGTTCTCCCGCCATCAATCCAAACTACTTCTTTGTTTTGTTTCTGCTGAGGCATTCCCTTAAAATGTAGTTACCATGTAATATAGAGCAGATTAACACTGTTAACCATCTCTATATAAATAATAAAATTTTTTGATCTCTAAAAACTGTTTTATGGAATTTATAATGTTCTTATATTGGTTGTTCTGAAATAAGGGCATAAAGTTCTAATCTTATATTGATTACGAACTATTGCCAATTAGTTCAGGGCGGTTAGCTCAGCTGGTTCAGAGCACCTGCCTTACAAGCAGGGGGTCACTGGTTCGAATCCAGTACCGCCCACAATAATAAATTTACGGGACAGTTCTGGATAAGGGCTGTCCTTTTTTATTTGTGATAGACATGTTCTACCTTTATATCCTTTATTCCAAATCCAGGGACCGGTTCTATACCGGCCAGTGTAATGATGTCGGAGACCGGTATTTGAGGCATAACCTCCGGAAAAACAAATCCACAAAAAGCGGACGGTAAAATCCGCTTGAAATGCCTTAATTTGTTATAGCCTGGGCTTACTTTTGCAGCAATTCCCAAAATCCACGGGGAGAAATAATCTTAAGGTGGGATACTTTTTTTGAAATTGTCAAAAGATCTTTATCTCCGGTAACTAAAATATCCGCTTTTGCCCTTATTGCTGATTCCAATACCCACCGATCATCCTCATCACTGACTTTTATCACGGAAGGTTTATCAGGCATCGGCTCTATGTAATGCATGCGTAGAAACTGAATGACATCAGACACACTTCTTTCCGGGACCTTGAGCTTCTCAACAAGTACACGTTGTAGTTCTTGTAAAACAAATTCTCCAGTCATTAACTGATGATCGGCAAGGATCACCTCAAGCAGATCCGCACATAAACCTCTGGCTGTAAATGCGCTAACCAAAACATTGGTATCCGCAAAAATTTTCATGATACACTCCGGAATTTTGGTGTAGACGAAAAAGGCTCATCTTTTTCAGGAGTGCACAGTGAGACCTTAAAATTAAAATAAACATGCATCATGATACTTCACGAAAAACATCTTCATCGGTAAGCCATCCTTGTGCTTCACCATAGGGTAAAAGCTCTTTACGAAGTTGTTGAAATGATTCAATAGATAACTGACGCTTTAAAGCCTTCCGAACCAATTCACTTTTTGACTGACCAGATCTAGCTGATGCCTCTTCAAGTAGCTGTACTAATTCTTTGTCGAGTCGAATGGTGAGTGTAGTATCCATAGTAATGAATGTTTATTTGTTGTAATACAATGTAACACATCACTAACGGTAAATCAACTTCTTTTCGTTTATAGAAAGGCTATAACATCCAAATGATCGAATCCTATAAGGATTAAACCTGCCTTACAAGCAGGGGTCATCCCGGTCGAACAGGGATACCGCCCACAATAATAAAATTTGCGGGATACTTCTTGATAAGGGCTGTCCTTTTTTTGGGATAGCCAGTGTTATTTCAATAATAAAACGACGGGTAAGCCATCAGACAATTTTTAAAAAAAATCAGGCCGATTATGATGATTTGGAATAATCACGGGTTGACTCGTCCGTTCACTCATATGCTTCCGGGGCTACACCAATACTGTCAATTTCGACATTAGCCAGAGCCGCTGCTACTTATAGGATTCATGCATGGCAGTACATACCCAAGTTGAAAGCATGCGGCAACGTGGAACCTACTAGTATTTTAAAGATTAGCAACCTATTGTGCAAATTTATTTCACAAAAATGAAAAAATTTTCTTTCATTGCAAAATCACGTGGAAAATTTTCTTGTTCTCCCATCCGGATTATGGATGCAATTATAGTGAAGCGGGAAGGGTATCATCAGATGTAACTATTCGTAATTTATTGTCTTTTAAATATTTATATTGATTCAGTATTTATTCACCTCATGTATTGCCAACATTTAACATCTGACCCAACACGATTATCACTACCACTGCAATGGCGTCGTTAAATAGCGGTAAAAATTTCATCCAATGAAAAAATTTGTCACGCTATGATTTTTGCTGTAATTACCCGGGTTGCTACAATTATCAGGTATATACGGACTTTGGTGATTACCGCTTCCTTAGTATTCAGTCTTAAAAATTGCCATAACAGTTGATTTATTTTAATTGTGCAAAAATTTTTCAGTAGATTACAGTGAATGTGCCAGTTGTTCTCTATGTCTGAATAATATTTTTTCTATTACTTTAACAGATTAATCACTATTAACCACCATGATCGAAAAGGTTACACTAAAAGACATCGCACAGGATACCGGTCTTTCCATTTCCACTGTATCCAGGGCTCTTTCCCAGACCGGAAAAATCAGCAAAGAAAATGAAAAAAAGGTTTTTGAAAGTGCCTATCGGCTAAATTATCCCTTGACCAGTGCCCATACTCCGATGGAACACAGAGAAAGGATCAACATCGCTCTGGTAACCAGGCATTTTACCGGCGAGTTTTACTCGTCACTATTCGAAGGATTTGATCAGTCAACAGAGGGTATAAAGGCTTTGGTGAGTCTTATCAGTGTAAGTTATTCATCTTCACCTGTTATCCAGGTATTATCAGAACTTAAAAAAAACCGATATGATGCAGCTGTACTATTTCTTCCCGAATTAGTGGCGGCCGACTACCTGGAATTGCTTCATAGTATATCCAATGATTTTCCGATAGTTTCTATTGCTCCGATAGCAAACCCGGTAATGGATACTGTGACCTTTGATAACTACAGGGGTGGTTACCTTGTTGCAAAGCATTTTGAAGAGCGCGGTTTTCAAAATTTAGGAATCATTCAGGGGCCGACAAAGCAATCTGAAGCCATGCTGAGAAAAAATGGATTTATTGATTATACCGAGTCATCTGATAATCTGAATCTTACCTGGCAATACAACGGTGATTTTTCTTTTCAGAATGGCAAAGATGCCTATGATGATTACAGAAAATTGGACCTGAAACCGGACGCGGTTTTCTGCAGCAACGACAGCATGACACTTGGCTTTATGCACAGTGCACTTCGGGATGGTATACACATTCCACAAGATGTGGCAGTTGCCGGTTTTGACGATTTGCCTGCGTGCAGTCTTTATACCCCTACGATAACTTCTGTAAACACGCCTTATGAATTGCTCGGCAAAAAAACCCTTGAGCTGATATTCAATAGGCTGGAAAAGCGAACAGAGATACAACATATCGGTTATACCAGCCTTGTACCGGTCTCCCTGAATATCCGGGAAAGTTCAACTGAACTTGCCAACAAGTTCCAAAATTATTATCCCGATTTATCTGAGTAAATCGGCAGTTTTGCACAACGCAAAATGAGTACAAAACTTCCATTATGACTGACTATTTTATTGAATTCTACAAAAGGCTCGACAGGCAGGGGCCGGGTGATGATAAATATACAGAACTGGCGTTCCGCCTGCTGGAACAGCTGCCCCGCAACCCGCGCATCCTGGATGTGGGTTGCGGATCGGGCAAGCAGACCCTGGTATTGGCCCGCATCGCCGAATGTGAAATAACCGCGGTAGATGTTTTCGATTGTTTGTTAGATAAGCTTGAGGAAAGCTCCTTGAAACAAAAGCTCAAAGGATCCATTACCACCCTGAATGCTTCCATGTTTGAGCTGCCCTTCGATGATGAACAGTTTGACCTGATCTGGTCTGAAGGGTCCATCTATATCATGGGGTTTGAAAACGGCCTCAGGGAATGGAAGCGTTTGCTGAAGCCCGGCGGCTATCTGGTGGCATCAGAGATTACATGGCTTCAAAAGGATATACCGGAAGAACTACTCGATTTCTGGAATGCGGCTTATCCCGAAATCGGCACCTTATCTGAAAAGCTTTCTGTAATCGAAAAATATGGATACCGGCCACTTGCGCACCTCACACTACCCGGGTATGGATGGCAGAAAAATTATTATAGTCTTATGGAAGCAAACAAAAAGGATTACCTGGACCAATTCGGCCATGTGCAGGAAGCCAGAATGGTGGTAGAAAACGAGTTGGAGCTGGAAATGAACCTGTATCACAGGTATAAAGAGTTTTACAGCTATGTCTATTATGTGATACAGAAAGTGTAATTGGAGAACACACGATGCAATTTTTATAGACTTCTGACAAGTTTTTAAAAAATGAGTCCTCTAAGATGAATGGGATGATCACAGATCGATTTGTCTGATTACTTACCCAGAGTTTCAATATTGACGCGACACCAGGATACCGCCCGGATTTAGATAATCGTTTTTAACTAAACCTGCAATTCAGTACCGGGCATGCCGTTTGGCTGCAAAACAAACAGCCTTTCCATTTATTTTATAGTTGTTGCAACTATAAAGGGCTGTTGTGGAACGTTCACTTTTGAACTGATCTGCTTATATTAATTGTTATAAAAGTTTAGAACTTATTAATCCCAGTCATCCGGATACATATTTTGAGTACATTCAGCACATTTATAAAAGAAATTGCACAAACCCACAGAAAAGCCACGGGCTGTCCGCCACCTAAGAAGGTTGTCCGTTTTTTTGACAATCTGCTTGACCTGCTTTTCCCCGAATTTTCGGTGTCGCGGTATACGAATGAAGAGGCTGTGATCAGGCAAATCGGAATCTTGAAAAAGGAACTGAGGTCTCTTCTGGATAAAAATGCGGAGTGTATGAAAAGCCGGGAAGAAGGGATTGTAGATACTATTTTTGATGAAATTCCAGCTATCCGTTCTCAGCTTCTTCTTGATATTGATGCCATTTATATGGGTGACCCGGCCGCCAAATCCCGTGAAGAAGTTATACGTAGTTACCCCGGATTTTATGCCATAGCATCACACCGCTATGCCCATCACCTGCTTACATTGGGTATCAAGCTCATACCCCGGGTTATATCAGAAAATGCACACCGGAGAACCGGTATCGACATCCATCCCGGGGCAAAAATCGGAGAATACTGCTGTATTGATCATGGTACGGGTATTGTGATTGGTGAAACCGCTGAAATTGGGTCGCGCGTAAAAATCTACCAGGGTGTAACACTTGGCGGTCTAAGCGTTAATAAAGAGGATGCACGTAAAAAGCGGCATCCCACTATTGAAGACGATGTGGTGCTCTACGCCGGTGCTACCATTCTGGGTGGCGACACTGTTATTGGCAAAGGAAGCATAATCGGAGGCAATGTGTGGCTCACCAAAAGCGTACCGCCCGGTTCAAAGATTTATTACCAGGCAAAAATGACGAACACCGATGGAGATACTGATATGATTACCGTTAAATGAATCATTACTTATGAAACTCGAAGAACTGATCGGAAACACGCCTCTTGTGGAACTGGAACGGATTCCACCGAATAAAAATGTAAAAATCTACTGCAAACTGGAGGGGCAGAATCCCGGCGGAAGTGTGAAAGACCGCCCCGCGCTTGGTATGATTAACGGTGCGCTGGAACGGGGCGAGATCAAACCCGGCGATAAACTGGTGGAAGCAACCAGCGGTAATACCGGCATTGCACTGGCGATGATTGCAGCTACCAAGAATCTTGATCTTACATTGATAATGCCCGAAGATGCCACCCTGGAAAGAATCAAAACCATGAGGGCTTACGGGGCCAGGCTTATTCTTACACCGGCGGAGAAAACCATTGAGTATTCGCGGATACTGGCCGAGAAAATGGCTGTTGAAGAAGGATATTACATCCTTAACCAGTTTGCAAACCCCGATAATTACAAAATACACGAAAAAACCACTGGCCCGGAAATCTGGAGAGATACAGGCGGTAAGATTACGCACTTTGTTTCGGCTATGGGCACAACTGGCACCATCATGGGTGTGTCTCGCTACCTGAAAAGTAAAAATAGCGATATCCGGATTGTTGGAACCCAGCCAACAGATGGCTCATCCATTCCGGGTATACGGCGGTGGTCACCTGAATTTCTGCCTGCCATTTTTGAATCCGAAAGAGTCGATAGAATCATTGATGTAAGTCAGGATGAAGCAACACGGATGGCAAGGCGAATGGCAAAAGAAGAAGGTATTTTTGCCGGTATGAGCAGCGGCGGGGCGTTATTTGCAGGTCTTAAAGTTGCGGGGGAACTCAGTGAAGGAATAATTGTCTGCATTGCCTGCGACCAGGGAGACCGTTACGTAAGTTCCAATTTATTCTAAAGTTCCTGATTCGGAACGAATTAACTTATTTAATTGCTATCGGCAATTCAGATAGTGTTAGAAATTTTGAATTTTTTTACATTGCTGTTGAATTTAATTCACAAATTCAGATTCGATATTATTTAAATACAGGCTTTTGAGAGTATTAAAGTTTTCATATGTGCAGAATCTCCCGGTAATAATTATTTCGGGTTATAAAAAGAGGGATTACTTCCTGTGGATTCTTAATTCCTGCAAATTTACTGTTACCTGCCTTTGTTTTTGGATATTCCCGGCCTCTGCTATTGCACAATTTTCTTCCGAAATTCTATACTATGAAAATGACAAGCTTACCTACATTTCAGACAGAGACGGAAACAGGATTCCCGATTTCAGCCATGCAGGTTACCATGGAGGTGGTGTTCCGCTGCCTAACGCTCCTGTAAGGATTACCATAAGCCCTGTTCCCGGAGATAATACTCAGCACATTCAGGATGCCATTAACAGTATGAGGAATTTTCCGGCAGACCAAAATGGTATACGGGGAGCCGTAAAATTGAATCCGGGAGTTTATAACATCAATGGAAATTTATATTTAAACAGGAGCGGTGTTATCTTGAGAGGTACCGGTGGTGGAAGCGACCCTGCTCAAAACAGCATCATCCGGGTATCACGGGATGTTCAGGGTACTGTTTTATTAATTGGTGATGAGCGGGTAGTTTGGCACAGGCAAGCAGGAGAAAGGGTGAACATTGTAACAGATTTTGTACCGGTTGGTTCAAGAACATTCGAAGTGGAAGATGCATCATCTTTTAACGTTGGGGATAATGTAATAATCAGGCATATCAGTACAAGGGCATGGTTAAGTGCTGTAAACGGAGGAGATACAGCTGGAGCACCGCCGTGGGAGCCGGGATTTCTTGACATTTTTTTTAACCGGAACATTACTAATATTGAAGAAAATAAAATAAGTATTGATGCCCCGGTTTATAATCAGCTCGACAGAAGGCTAAGCCAGTCGGTAATGTATAAACCGGATCGCCGGTATATTGTGTCTGAAGTTGGGGTTGAAAATTTGCGTATTGAAATACAAACTAATGGACCGATGGCGGATAACCATGCGGCTCACGGAATAATTTTCCGGGGTGTTGAAAACGGGTGGGCAAATAATGTAACTGTTTTGCATTTCAGGTTTACCGGCATTGGCACTAACACTTCCAGAAATATTACCATAAAAAATTCGAGAGCCCTTGATCCCCATTCACCGCTTACCGGTGAACGGCGTTATAACTTTAATACGCAGCATTTTTCAAATAATATCCTTTTTTCAAATATTACCTCTACAAACGGAAGAAGGGATTTTGTTTCGAACGGAACCAGTGTGGCATCCGGGATCGTATTTCATAACAGCCGTTCTGTCGGAGCAATTAATTCATCAGAAGGCCACCAAAAGTGGAGTCAGGCCTTGCTGTATGATAATATAACATTTGATGATGCCCAACATTATTTCGTTTTAGCCCTATATAACAGGGGCAATTTCGGTTCATCCCATGGGTGGTCATCCGCTCATTCAGTTGCCTGGAATGTTAATGCAAATGGAAGGTATATTTTTATTCAGAAGCCACCAACGGCACAAAATTATGGTATAGGTAACCAGGGAAGAGTTTCAGGCAGCGGCATCTTTGATCATCCTGACGGTTACATCGAAGGTACAAATCTGATTCCAAATCCGGAATCACTTTACCTGGCACAACTTGAACAACGCCTGAATTTCGGAGTGCCACCTGATGCACCGGCAAGGCTTACAGCATCAAATCAAGTTAAAAACCAGGTGATTCTCACATGGATTCACTCTGCGATTGGTGAAATGGAATACCTGATTGAGCGATCTGAAGATGGGAAAAATTTCCATGAAATCGGTACTGCCGCCAAATCCGACTCTTTGTTCGTTGATAGTGATTTGATTGATAAAACATACCATTACAGGATGAGGGCAAATGATGGTAAAAATAAATCAGCCTATTCAAACCCGGTGAGGGTAACACCAAGCTTTAATGAAGATGCAATATCTGATTTCAGGCTTCAACTGCCCTTAAACGGGGCAAATTTTGTTCTTAAAGGAGAACCGGATGAGTTTATCAATTTTTTGTGGCATAAAGCTGAAAGTAATTTTGATTTAACCTACACATGGTATCTCGAAACGTTGGACGGTGATTTTACCAATCCCATTCTAAAGAAAGAATCCATCCAAAAACCTCCATTAAGCCTGACATTGCTGGAAATAAACCAGCTTTTAAATGACCATGGAATTGAAGAAGGTGATACCCTGAGGGTAAAATGGACGGTTAAAACGGGCAGTAATATTCTTGAAAAATGGTCTGAAACTACCCATCAGGTGAATATAATCAGGCATTATGAACCCGAAAAACTGAATAACCCCGAGAACCACGCAAAATTAGATCAAAATTTCCCCAATCCTTTTAATCCGGCTACCACCATTCGATATCATCTTTCAGAACCCAGTTATGTAAGGCTCGATATATACGACCTGGTTGGAACAAGAGTTGCGACTCTGGTTGATGAACCTAAAGAACGGGGATCTTATGATGTAACTTTTAATGCGGATAACCTGGCTAGCGGAATTTATTTATACCGGATATTTACTGATCAATATGTCCAAACCAGGAAAATGGTGCTTATAAAATAAAGTAATGCTCTAACCTGGATAAATCCTCTCATTATTTGAACCCCGACAGAAATATCGGGACATGCGTGTTAACGAAATTCCCACAAAGTGATCCCTTCGGGGCAAAACACAAATTCCAAACCGGCAAGCATTTGGGCTAAGCGCTCGGCGCAATGCGCATTGCAAACAAGCGTCAGATGAAAATTGCCCCCAACTTAAAACCCGTTTACCTGAGTTCGATTCAAAAGGGAGAGATATTGATTATCAAATGAATATAAATGTTGGATTTATAATGCTGAATTACAACGTAACATATTCTCTCTTCAACATGCGTGATGTGTCGTTCCCGGGCTAGCGCTAGTGTTCAATAAAGTGTGTCATGGTTTTTGCTGAGTGGGTGCCAGCCACCCCGGAGGGGTTGAACGTGAATAGCCCCGGGCGCAATGCCGGTAATCGCGAAGCGATTCACCCAATGAAGCCCGGGGGTTAACGCGCCCTGACCCCCGTCCCCCGAGCGTCCATCCTGTAAAGGTGACAAGCAGAATCGAGGGGGTTATGAACCCGCATCGGCAAAATCAAATCGGCTAATTGTCAGGTATAGAGGTAATGACGTGGCGCTTTGACCATGGATGGCGCGATTAGATCTGTGAGCCATACTAACGACGATTTAGAATCGAACTCAGGTTGTTTCGTAATTGTGTTCAAACATCAGCACAATAAATACTTGAAAATTGGTGCCTGAATTTCAAAGTTTCTCCATTTTTGGTCAGAATTAAAAATTTAAAGACAAGACATTTTATTCATACCTGAGTGATTCGACCGGATCTACCCGTGAAGCCTTCAGTGCTGGAAAAATGCCTGCAATGAAGCCAATGAGAACCAGCACGGTTATGGTTACAGTTACAGCAAGTACTGAAATTTCAGGTTTGCCTAAAAACTCACCGGGCCCTTCGGTCATGTTCATAGCCAAAACACCCTGGACTATACCCGTGGAAATAGCCAGCCCGATAAACCCGCCAAGTATTGATATAAAAAGTGATTCTAACATGAATTGCACAATAATGTGAATTTTCCTGGCACCAACCGCCAGTTTTATTCCAATTTCACGGGTGCGTTCTTTCACAATCACAAACATGATATTTGCCACGCCAACTCCGGCTATCATGAGAGTAAAGAAACCAACCGTAAAAAGAAAAATTTCAAGGCCGGTCGCAATTTTTTGGTTCATCTCTTCCATCTCAATAAAATCCCACATTGGCATGGCCTGTTCATCATCGGGATGAAACCTGTATTTTGAAGCCATGAGACTGCGAACGCCTGAAATAATGTCTTGCTGCAATGCAGCATCTGATGGTCGCACCAGGATGGATCCTACATTCCTGTGGCTGTAAATATTTCGAAATGTAGAATATGGGATAACAGCACGGTTAGCGTCAGGCCCATAATTCATCGACGTCTGCATTTTGGGAACCATAACCCCAATCACCGTAAATGGCATATTATCGAGTTTAACCTCCTTGCCCACAGGATCTTCCTCTCCAAAAAGCCGTTCTGCTATTTCGTCACCCAAAAACAGTACCCTGCGCATCTCATCCACATCACGCTGGTTAATAAAACGTCCGCCAGCGGCTGGATACATCGTACGCATGATTTCAAAATCAGGATTTACCCCTTCCATATAAGTTGTGGTGGTGGTAAGGTCTGTTTGCAGCCTCACACCTCCCCGGCCATACTGTGGGCTGGAGTAAGCGATACCCGGAACAGCGCGTTCAATCATTCTGACATCTTCTTCCGTAAAACGGATATAGCGTCCTTCGGGATGCCCTTCATAAGCAATACTGGTTTGCCCCCCATAAATCATGATTACCTGGTTTCCGGCGCCAAGCATCCCTTCCATAAGTGCAGTGCCCAGGCCACGGCCAAATGCAAGAAGCAGAACCACGGAAAGAGTACCCCATGCAATCGCAATCAGTGTAAGTGAAGATCGAAGCTTCTGTTTTCCAAGGTCGCTAAAAAATTCTCTAATAATTGTTAACCACATAATTTATCTCCGTAAACATTCAACAACGTCCAGACGGGAAGCCCGCCAGGCCGGCAGGAGCCCGGCAGCAAAACCAACAATACTCAAAACCACAAATGCAACGAGCCCCACTTCCGGCGAAAAGTAGGGTGAACCTACAAATTCCTGAATAGGCAGATTTTGGGTAACACGGATCAAAAACCAGCCCGTTGCATAGCCGGCCGCGGCACCTATACCGATTATCATAAATGTCTCAATAAAAAATTGAGACATGATATGATACCTTTTTGCACCGGCAGCACGTCGAACACCAATTTCCATCATTCTTTCCTGAACTACTACAAACATTATATTTGCCACGCCTATGCCCCCGACAGCCAGGGTAAAAAAGCCGATCAGGGCCAGGAATGCATTGATCCCGTAAAACAGAAGATTGATGAATGCCCAAAATTCATTGGTATCCCATATCATAAGTGCATCTCGATCGGTTGGGTTGAACCTGTGTTTTCTTGCCATTACTTCATATACCTGATCTTTTATCGCTGTTGCCAGTGCGGGATCAGAGGGTGTATAAAGCATTGCGCTGATATAATCTGTTCCCAGCATTGTAGACATGGTAGTAGCCGGGATAAATGCCCTGTCATAATCGCGCTGTGAGTATGACGAATTTTGAATTTTATCCTGCATCACACCAACTACAGTGAATGGCGTTTGGCCAACCATTACCATTTTACCAACCGGGTTTTCTTCGCCAAACAGATTTTCAGCCAGGCGGTTTCCTAGAAAAATAACCCGCCGCCGTTCTATGATGTCCATGTCATTCAGCCAGCGGCCACCCTCCTGTTCAAACACATTTCGTATCGATGAATAAACCGGGTACACACCTCCAATGTTCGAGTTTCGCCTTCGCTCACCGAACGATACCTGGTATGTACGCATATACTCGGGTGTAACCACATCTATATCCGGAACCTGGTCTTTCAGAAGCTGCACATCAGCCTCCCTCATTCTTATGGGGCGACCTATCCCATAACCTTCATGTGCTTTTGTGGTTTGCCCATTGAAAATAATTGCAAGCTGGTCACCCATTCCTCGCATATTCAGAACGGTTTGGTCCCGAAAGCCGATCCCGAAAGCGAGCAGCAATATCAATGTGGCAGTTCCCCACATAATGCCAAATATGGTAAGGAAACTCCTGAGTTTCTGGCTGTTCAGGTTCCTGTAAAGGTCAGATATAAGGCTGCTAAAAGACATATTTCAGGTGTAATACTTGGATTCACTCCTATTCTGTTCCGGGTAATAAATCTCAGCCATAATTTGAACAAAAGGGATACAAAGTTGAATGTGATTATCTAACCGTAAGTTTACGGACCGGCTTTTCGAGTACTTTTTCACCTTCTGCAAGGCCATCGGTAACAGCAACGGTTATAGCATCACTCAGGCCAAGTTCTACTTCTCTTTCGATTCGTTTTTGAGGGTCATCTCCCGGTATTTCCACAAATGCCCGGCCTTCACGCATCGTAACTACGCGTTCTGGTATGGTGATCGCATTGTCCATCCGCTCAATGATAATATCTGCATTGGCAGAATAACCGGCACGCAATACAGCTCCATTCGCGTCAGTAATGATGATCTCAACCGGAAAAACTGTTGCATTGTCCTGTACTCTGGCTTTTAGGGAAATCCTGCTAACTTCGCCTTTTACGGCTACATTAGGGAGTGCCCCTATTTTAATCTCAGCCTGCATTCCTTCCTCGATTTTACCTACATCGATTTCATCGACATTGCCTTTAAAAAGCAGGCGCTCCATCCCGGCAATACTCATGAGTGGTGTGCCGGCCTGATAAGATGTAAGTGGTACAACCGGTTCACCGATATCGACCATTTTTTCAAGGATAAATCCGTTGATTGGCGAACGGATTACCGATTCAATAATCGTATTCCCTATAGCTACACGCCCGGACTCAAGCAGGTCTAAACGCTCCTGGTTGATCTGAACTCGAACCTCTACATCATGGAAACGTTGCTCAAGCTGATCGTATTCCTGTTGGGAAACAAGGTTGCGTTCACGTAAAACCATCATGCGCGCCAGTTCTCTCTTCAGGTTTTCTTTCTCGATCACTGTTCGTTCAAGATTCCGTTTTGCCTCGGCAAGTTCAAGCGGGGTGGGGTCGGGCCGAACTTCGATGAGGGGCTGCCCCTCTGTTACATAATCACCCGGTTCTGCAAAAATTTTGCTAACCACACCAGATATTTTTGATTTGATTTCAATTTCATTTTCCGGCTCAATTGTTCCAACCGCAAGAGCCTTCTCGATCACTGTGCCGCGTTCAGCAACAACAAACGGGTCGGTATTATCCTGCTCTGACGCTGAATTACTTTGCAGGTAAAAGAAGGCTCCGCTGCCAAATACGATTACTGTAACAAGTATGATCCAGATTTTTTTCTTTTTCATTTTTTTCCGATTTGATTCTGATACTCCAATTGTGGTATCAATTCAATACGGAACTTATTGGATGATGTTACTATTGCTACACAAAAACTTCATAAAAGTTGGCAGGAATAATGAAAAAACTTTATAAAGGCATAAATATCAGGGTTATTCAATTATAGTTTCGCTGATTATTTGGTACTACCTTTTAATACAATGATCTCAAAAGACAGAAGACGGGGGACTAACCCGGATCTCTTGGTGAGATATCCGGGCTAAAGTGACCATTTGAACTGGTTTATCTATGCCATCCATTTGCTGCCAGACATAGATTTGATGTTATAAAGCCGATCCGTTGGGGTTTTCTTCATTCTTTTCTGATTAGCAGAAAAAAATTCGGTCACCGGCCCTCCGTCCTCACGGTTTACCAATGTTCCATTTCCCATCGGGATGTCAATTGCAAATATCTATGTCAGAACCGTTGATTATTATCTTAATTAAGGCCTTGTACAATCGATTTATACAGGCTAAGACTAAACTTTTCACGCATACTTCTCATATTTTCTCTTACTTTTAAACTGTAATTAAACCAGTACAGATCACAAGAAAACATTGATTGTCTTTTAAATAAAAGTTTCATCATGCTA
>RECI01000133.1 GCA_007694095.1 Balneolaceae bacterium
CAGCAGCATTTTTTTTGACAGGACGTGGCGGTCTGTTGTTAAACGGCAGAGGTATAGCCCCGGCGATAATCCGTACGCTTCAAATGGCACCAGGTGTACGCCGGCTGGATAATTTCCGTCTGCAAGAGTGCCAATTTTACGCCCCATCACATCAAATACCTCAAGTTTGACCTTGTTAGGTGACTCAAGTTCAAAAACGATAGTTGTCCTTTTTTGAAACGGGTTTGGATAGTTTTGATGAAGGATTGTGAGCTCCGGTATTTCAGGCGGTACGGTTTCCCCGGCTTTTTGAAGTGTAATCCGGGTTATCTCAATATCAGCTCCCGATCTAGATGTATTGTCGCCAAAGAAAATAAAATTGGGAATATTATAAGGTGTTCCAAAACCGGAATAATCTCTTAATGGCCCGGTAAACACCGGTTCATTTCCGGCCGATATTTCATAATTGTTATTATTTACCGAAATGGTATAGTCCCGGAAACCGGTTGCCGTATCAAACCCGGATAGTTCGGCAATATCAAAACTTTCTGTATACACCCATATCGTGTCCATTCTGAAAACCACTTCCACACCTAAGAGATCGTTTGACAGGGCAATCACACTGAATCCTCCCCGGTTTTCAGAAGTATTCACATCATCAATAATGCGAAGGTTAAGTTGGAGGCTGAATCCCTGTTGCCTGTCAAGTTTGCCAATATCCGGATGGTTGGTTCCAAAATACCCGGCCATTTCGGCAATGTTTTGCATTGTATTGAGCCGGTGAACCCCGTTTTCAGTATACCGGTCAACCTGTGACTGTCCAAAAAAGTTTGACAGGTATGTCCAGCCTTGTTCATCGGGATTGGTCCCTTTTGAAGCATCATACAATATCCATGTTTCTTCCTGATTGATTTGATGAGATTGCCCTGAAATCACGCTGGTTACCACAAAAAGAAGGAAAAGTCCGATTACCGGTATCACAAGGAGGTGATTACGGGCGGAAAGTATGGAAGGTGTGTGCTGCATGTGAAAAATTTACAAATAATCCTGAGAATTGTTTATTTGGCGGGGATGAAGCATCAGACTAAATTATTAATGGCAGTTGGCAGTTGGCAGTTGGCAGTTGACAAGAATTGTGCAAATGGGTCAGCGTTTATGAAACGAACCGGTTTTTAGATAATGGATATTCTAATGCGTATTCCGGGGTAATCATGTGCTCTCTTGTAGTTCGTGAATCTTGATCATCAATCACCATCCGGCCTGGTGTGTACGGACTCCCCACATCCAGCTGGTCATCACCGCGAGGATATAGCACCCGAGGCCAATCAACAGGACATAATTAAACCCAATCGACATTGATAAAAGTATGGCCATTGGAGCGGCAATCACTGACGCAAAACCGTTGACTCCCCACGCCCAGGGAATCAGTATCTCGCTTTTTTCTTCAAGCTGTTCCATTCCGCTGGGAAACATCCAGCCCATAAAGAAGGAAACAGGCATCAGCATGAATACCGTGACAAGATAGCGTAAAACGGTACCGGAGCCGATAAAAAGATTGAGAATGTAATCCGAAGTTATCAGTAAAAGGATTGTTGATATAAGTATTGCCGCAACACCGATTCGCATTCTGTGAATGGGAAGGAGCCCGATCTTTTTCTGAAGCATGCTGCCAATTCCGGAAAATACAAGTATGGATGTAAATATGGCGGAGACACTTACGATAGGATCGCCCAGGAATTTTGTGAAAATCTGAATGAATATAATTTCGACAAACATGAAGCCTGTACCGATCGAAAAAAAATAGATAAGGGTTGGCATTTTATGCCGGGCCCTGATGTATGTGGGTAGTCGAATCAGCAGCGGTGCAATGATGAGCAGCAGAGCGACGATGGCAAGCTGCACAAGGGTGATCAATAATATCATATAACCCAGTTCAAGGCGCTGGAACCACTCGCTGCCATACGTTTCAAGGAATAAATCCAGAGAACTCCATTTAAAAAAATCCTGGAAATAGGGCATGTCGTCGGATGGAGCCCGAATGTTATATACCCAATCTTCAAAGAAAGGCTCAGGATTGCCGGATAATATTTGCTTAATGGCATAATGGATATATGAATAGTTGGCTCCTTCCGGCCCTTCAATCAGGTTATCCTGGCGTATATCTTCCGTTCGAATCCCCGGGTGATATTCGATGTCAAGAAGCAGTGATTCCGCTTCTTCCAGGAATTGCTGTATCAGCGGCTGTGATATGGGTGACCGGGTAAGCAATGTATTTGCAGCAAGATAATTCCGGCTGATGAGCAGGTGATCGGCGGGATCATCCTGACTGAATACGGACACTGCATTCGCAAACATTGCTGCGATTTTGATATTATCACGCGGCGGCGATTGTATACCCCGCGTGATACTGATGATGCCGGTATCACTGAGAATTTCCCTTGCCCTTGCCATAGCTTCAGTGGTAAGCAGGTAATCTTCATTGAGGCCTTGCAAACCGCCTGAACCTGCTGCCATGGTTTCTCCGGCAACAATATGAATCAGGTCGTATTGTTTATCAGTTCTTTCCAGGTACAGCCTTGGGTGTTCGGCAACCAGATGAACCCTGTTGTCATCAAAAACAAAACCGCCTGATTCATAGAGTTCATTTCTGAACAGGTGAAAGAGCTGGGGATTCGTCTGAACCACTGTAATGGTTGATGCTCCCATACGCCGGGCCAGCCATACGTTTACACCTCCTGTTTCACCCAGCAGCAGTACCCGGGGATTTTGGAGCAGCCGGTACGGAAGCGATTGGGGTGTATAGTCCATAATGGCTGCTTCAGCTGAGTCGTCGATGCTGAAAATGGTACCGGCTATTTCTCCATCCAGCAATAGGGCGAGCTGACGCGGCGGAAGTGACGTTGCCAGTGGACTCGCGAATAACGTATGATGAAACATTGGTGAAGAGTAAACGTCTATCTGTCCCCGGGGGCTGTATCTCGTCAAGATATGTTCGGCATCTCCCTGGGTTTCGAGTTGCTGAAAATGAGCCAGGCTTTTATATGGATCAACCGAATCGGGTGGATCTGAAAATAAGGTAAATAAGGTTGCAGCGATTGCGAAAATAATGATAATGATGCCGGGTTTTATCTCTAAAACCCGATGTTTCGTTAATGGGAAGTAGAAAAAAAACATCGCAAAAAGAATAAGAAGCGAAATGAAATACGGCAGTTTGAAAACTGGAATGTGGTACATCAGCCCAAGTGCAACAATGCCGCCCAAGCCGCTTCCAATAAGATTTGCGCCATAAAGTTCGGAAACTTCCTGTTTAAAATAGGAGAGCATAAAACCGATGATGGTTCCCGCAAAGAAAAATGGGATAAACATCAGCAGATTGTACAACAGAAGTAATGACATTTGTTCGCCGCTGTAAAGCACGTATTGTGTGTCGAGCGGCAGTGACTGAGCCAATGTGTATGAAACCGGAACCGACACCAGGAATAAAAGTTGAAGCAACAGATTTACATAAAAAAAATTTCGCTTCATCAAATCAAAAAAAAGGGCGAGAAACGTGCCGCTGGCCCCGAAACCAAGAAGTGCAGTACTGATTACGAGGTAAGAGAAATGATAGTAATGACTTACTGATAATGCCCGCATCAGCATTAACTGGAGAGCGATTACAGCAATGGACACGAAAAAAATCGTAACGGCACTCCAGCGGTTGTAAATGATAGGGGCAGACATAGCAGCAATTTATGATTAATCAACGAAAATAAGCCGGCAGATTTTTAGACAACGTCGTATGAAATTACAATATGAAGTTTCAACATAAATTTCAGCAGATCTTTTCAAACCCCGAACCCGCAGAAATTGGATGGCGCAAGCATCTTGCTTGTGCCCCGTTTTGGGATAGTTAAAATTCCAAATTCCAAATTCCAAATTCCAAATCTCAAATTCCAAATCTCAAATTCCAAATCTCAAATTCTAAATCTCAAATCCCGGGGCTGGGTGCTTTCTTCCCTTCAGGGATGGATGATGACCAAAAACGGGGGGTTCTTGCGCCATCGTTGAGGCATCATAGCAGGGAGCACAAGCAAGATGCTTGCGTTATCTCAGTATCTCAGTGCCCGGGAGTACGGGTTTTTGTGTCTGTCAATTTTGTGCTGCGCCTGTCATGGGTACAAAACGTACCGGTAAAATACGCTCTGTCCGTACCCCGCCGTCTGCGGTTTTGTGAACCCGCATGAGAATTTGAGTTTGATACGGACTGCCCACAGGAATGGCAATGATTCCGCCTGGTTTCAGTTGCTCGATGAGAGGCGGAGGCACATGGCCAGCCGCCGCAGTCACAATTATTTTATCGAAAGGGGCATATTCTTCCCATCCGTAGTAACCATCTCCAATTTTGGTTTGGATGGTGTGATAACCAAGCTCACTGTAAATTTCTGCCGCCTGTCTGCCCAGCGGTTCTACAATCTCGATAGAGTAGACGTTCGGTGTTAGCTCGGAAAGTACCGCTGCATGATAACCGCTTCCGGTTCCGATTTCAAGAACACTGTCTCCCGGTTTAATTTCAAGAAGTTCCGCCATCAGTGCCACGATGTAAGGTTGTGAAATGGTTTGCCCATGGCCGATTGGCAGAGGATTATTTTGATAGGCATTACGCTGATGCGCTTCAGGTACAAACCTGTGGCGCGGAACATTCAGCATAGCATCGATAACATTTTCATCCGTGATCCCCTGTGCCACTATACCGGTTTCCACCAGGCGCTTCCGCTCAGTTTCTCTCTCTGTAAATCTTGGGCGATCCCATTCCAGGGTGTCGGTAATTGCTATAGTGCCTGCATTGGAATAGATGGCACTGTTATGGCCGGTTTCAGAATAAAGATCCGATTTCAAAAAACCGGTTGCAGTCAGTATTACGATTAAAAGTATGGTTAAAACTGATATTAACTGGTTCATCATGATCATTTTAAATTTGACAAAACGTTAGACCGTGTTCATTAAGTCAATAAAAGGCTATTTGATTGCATTAGCACACATTTACAGCCAAAAGATAAAAAAAGTAAAACCATTTGGTGAACCGGATTCAAAAAACCGGTTTATGCAATAGAACAAAAGACTTCCGAAGTCTATCGTGATTTTTAAAAATCTTCGATATTTACATATGTAAGGGTTATTTCGAAACTCCGTAAGACTTCCGAAGTCTATCGCTTCATCTGGAATAAAATGGGAATGGATGTCAGGAAATATCCAGTTCCATTTCAAATGAGACCGAATTCATCGGTTCATTGTACCTGAGCCTGAGTTCAGTTTCACGTTCTGCAGAACGAATTTCTCCGCTTACTTCATATTCAATAATGATCCCGGTTATAATGTCCTCGGTAAAACTGAAAATTGAAGAGGATATCCATCCCGAATCATCGGATTCAAACTGTCCGAATACTGTTGGCTGAGTGAAACCGGAAACACGCAGATATACCGTAACAGAAAAATTTTCCAGAGGTATGCCTGTTTCGGCATCTAACAAGAGTGCTTCAAATTCTCCTTTTGCTTCAGCGGGGCCTTCCGCGGGTGTCGATTCAAGGCAGGCTGATAATGACAGTACAAGTAATGGTACTATCAGGAAATATAATTTTTTCATATCTCGGTAATTGTTAGTACGTACTGGTTCGAACATATAATTTAAAACGGATTATCAGGCAAGATCATATAATTTATTCTCAAATCGCTGATATTTACGCGATAATTAATCCTGTTTGTACTTGAACAAATTTTCAGCTCCGGCTTTTTCCTCAGCCTGTCCCAGTGCATAGGCGCTTTCGAACAGCACAATCGGGTTATCCTCAATGTCACGGGTAATATGGGTTGAGTAGCTGTTTTCCAGTTTTTTGATGATGGGATCACTTTGGTTTGGAAGCCATCGTGCGGCATGGTAAGATACCGGTTGCTGATGGAGCTCCACGTTATATTCCGCAAGCATCCTGTGGGTTACCACATCAAACTGCAGGGCGCCAACCGTGCCAAGCAGAAGTTCATTGCCTACACCATCGGGCACTTCAAAAACATGAACCACACCTTCCTCGGATAGCTGTTTTAATCCTTCACGTAATTGCTTTCTTTTAAAGGGATCTTTGGTAGAGACCTTCATAAAATGTTCAGGGGTAAAGAGCGGTATTACGTTGAAGTTAACCGGTTTTTCTGTGTGCAGTGTTGACCCAATCCTGAAAAATCCGGGGTTGAACAGTGATACTATATCACCGGGATACGCTTCTTCCAGGATGTGGCGTTCATCGCCCATGAGGGTGTGAGGTGTTGCCAGTCTCACTTTTTTGCCGGTTGCGGCATGGGTAACTTCGAGTCCCCGCCGGAACAGTCCGGATGTTACCCTCACAAACGCCGCGCAATCCCGGTGACCAGGATTCATGTTTGCCTGCAATTTGAAAATAAAACCACTGAATGGCTCATCAAGCGGGTGGTAATTATTTTCTGCATCAACGTAAGGTTGCGGACTGGGTGCAAGTGTCCTGAAATAATTAAGAAACACATCGAGCCCAAAATTATTCAGGGCCGAACCAAAAAATACCGGTGAAACTTCTCCTTTCCGATAAGCTTCATCATCCATATTGGCATACATATCCTCAATGAGTAATATTTCATCGAGTAATTGATCTTTTTCAGATTGGGAAAGTGAACTTTCCTCAAGGCCTTTATCAAGACTGAAAATTTCGGTTTCGGCTTTTTTTGCGCCATGTTTTGTTTTTTCGTACAGGTGGAGCTCTTTCCCGATGATATCATAAATCCCTTGAAATTTTTGCCCATATCCAACCGGCCAGTTGGCGGGAATGGCCTCAATCCCGAGTTTATTTTCGATGTTACTTAGCACCTCGAGCGGTTCCATGCCCGGACGGTCGCATTTATTCACAAAGGTGATAACCGGCACCTGCCTGAGTTTACAGACTTCAAACAGTTTTTCGGTCTGTTCTTCCACTCCCTTTGCCACGTCAATTACCATTAATCCGCAATCGGCTGCTACCAGTGTCCGCAGAGTATCTTCAGAAAAATCCTTGTGGCCGGGTGTATCGAGAAGGTTATATTTGATTCCGTCTTTCTCAAATCGAAGTACGGATGAGGTAACCGAAATTCCGCGTTCTTTTTCGATGGCCATCCAGTCGGATGCGGCATATCTTGCCGCTTTCCTTTGGCGGATCGAACCTGCTTCGTGAATGGCACCACCATAAAGAAGCAGCTTTTCTGTAAGCGTGGTTTTTCCTGCATCAGGATGCGAAATAATGGCAAAGGTACGCCTTTTCTTCGCTTCGCTAAGAATATGTTTTGAGCTGATAGCAGTTTCTGTGTCGGACATTATGGTATACTTCGCTGAAAATTTCTAAAGCCTTAAATATACCAAATTCATAGCTTGGGTACATCATCTTGTTACAAGAACGATAAAATGGCAGGTTAGTCCCTCGCTCTAAGATAGCTCAAGCGTCCCGAAATAGGATGGCGCAAGCATCTTGCCTGTCCCCGCGGGGCTTGTGACTCTCTCCGATCGAAGATAGCATGGAGCACATGCCTGCGCTATCTCAGAACCTGAATTAGATCAAAAACCTGTTTTTTTAATAGTATAAATAATTTTACATATTCGTGTATTTAATAGAAATAATTGTCATTTCGGATATTGAGATTAAAACATGTAAAAAAAGAGGCAACATATCGTTTATGAAACTGTAGCCGATTTTTGATTGGTCAGCCTGTTTTTTATTTTATGTGCAAACTGATAATCGAAATATAAATCAAAAATTATTATGAAGATAGGAAAGAAGTTTTCAATTATATTTACAGCTCTTTTCGCAATTGTTTTTGTTGCGGGACTCAATGCAACATTTGCCCAGGGTACTGTTGTCGATGTAATATCTGAGAGTGAGGATCACACCATTTTTGCTGGTTTGCTGGCCGAAACTGAGCTTGACAACATTGTAGCACAGCCAGGTCCTTTTACAATAGTTGCTCCAACCGATGCAGCTTTTGAAGCAATGGGAGACCAACTGGATCAAATGAGAGAGGATCCGCAAGTACTCCAGAATGTTATTATCGGCCACCTTTTCCAGGGTGAAGTTGCATCTGCAGAAGTTGAAGATCATCTTGGAATCGAAATCCGTGAAGGTGATATTCCCGCATCAAACGGAGTGATACATGTCTCCGATCAAGTTGTAATGGGTCAATAATTCAACCATTTTGATCCCACAAAGCCGCTTTTCCTAACAGGAGGCGGCTTTTTTTTATTTTGGTAATTTCTTTGCCGGATATTCAGGGTGTAACATTGCGAAAAAGACAAATTAAACCCAAATTAAGCAATAGACGAAAAACTAAACATTTCTTCAATCTTACGTATGACAATTCCACGCTTCCACCTGGCTTTCCCTGTTAAAGAACTGAAACAGACACTAACTTTTTATCGTGATATCCTTGGCTGCAAAACCGGCCGAAGCTCGGATAAATGGATCGATTTTGTAATTGAACCCTACATCCGTTTTAAAGGGCTTCCCGGCGAACAGTATACCATGTTTCTGCTCGACCCCAGCGGCAATGCACTTGAGTTTAAAGCGTTCCGTGATGAAAGCCAGATATTTGCCACTTAAAAATTTCGACGGTCCAATTTGGACCTAAATTTTGTCTAATTGATCAAATAATTCAGATACCAGGTGTTGATCAATAGCACATTTTATATGTATTTGCATCCATATGAGATTTACGTTTCATAAGCAGTTTTCTCTTAATTACATTGCTACACTCATACAGGTAACTTGTATTCTCTTTCAATTAAGTGTAATACAGTTATTAGCACAATCTGCATCAACACCCAAAATATCCCCTCCTGTTTTTTCATCAAACGCGGGCTACGTATCTGCCGACTTCTTGATTGAATTATCACATCCCGAAAATGCGACGATAAGATACACTCTTGATGGGCAAGACCCCGATGAACAATCGGCAATTTACAATCATCAGCCATTTACTTTAAAAAATGGTGTTGACAATAAGCTTCGCTTTATACAAACAACACCCCCCGAGGGAGAATTGAATGGGTTTGACTGGATATCTCCTGGCTACCAAGGGGATGTGGCCCTTATCGTACGGGCAAAGGCGTTTCAAGATGGTTTTGAACCTTCTGAAACAGTGACCGCGACATTTCTGAATAGTGAAAAACCCCACGACTTTCCAGTTATTTCGATCGTAACCGATGCAAAACACTTGTTTAGTGATGCTACAGGTATCTACGTTCCCGGCGATGTATATAATGAATCCGGATGGAATTATGACGATTTTTGGGGACGGCCCAATGCGAATTACCATCAAAGGGGTATTGAATGGGAGCGCCCGGCAAGTATAGAACTTATAGAAAACGGGACAGTGCATCAACAAAATATCGGGATCAGGATTCATGGCGGTGGTTCGAGAGTACTACCGCAAAAATCATTCAGGCTTTATTCACGAAGTGATTATGGAGAGTCAAGATTCCGGTACGACATGTTTCAGGATGGTGAAACCGGCTATAACAGGTTGATTTTGAGAAATTCCGGCCAGGATTTTTACCAGCGTCCAACTATGTTTATTGACGCTCTCTCTCAGGCTTTGGTAAGCAGCCTTTCATTCGATACCCAAAAATTCCGTGCATTCGCAGTGTATGTAAATGGAGAATATTGGGGAATTAAAAATCTCAGAGAGCGGTATGATCAGCATTATATCCGTAGAAATTATGGAATAGATGAACACGATTTGGATTTATTAACAAACAGAGGTAATGCCAAAATTGGCAGCGATGTACATTACAACGCCATATTGGATTCTCTTGAAACCCGTAATGTAAATGAATTGGGGGGGATGGAGTTCATTGAAAGACATATTGATGTACGCAATTTTACTGAATATCTTGCATCACAAATTTATTTTTCTAACATCGACTGGCCTGGTAATAATAACGATTACTGGCGTTTTAGTGGTACACCAGAAAGCCGGGGAAGTTATAAAGACGGGCGTTACCGCTGGATGATGTATGATATGGACTACGGGTTTTCATATTTCAGCCGCACCGGTTATAGAAATAATTTGTTCGAACATTTACTTACTCCAGAACAAACACGATGGTCTAATCACCCGAGAAGCACTCTGCTAATCCGCAGTTTTTTGGAAAACCGTGATTTCCGGGATTATTATATAAACTTACAGCTCGATTTGCTCAATACTCTGTTTAAAGCAGAACGTGTTGAGAGAAAGGTTGAAGAGTTCCGGGAAATGTACAGGAGCGAAATCTCAAACCATATTGATCGCTGGGGCTATCCGGCTGCAACAGACATTTGGGAGAGCCTGGTTGATGATCGCGTTGAATTTGCCCGTCAACGTCCATCTTATCTGCGCCAACAGATCATTCAATTGTTCAATGCCGGCACTTTGGCAACGATACTTATTCGAAACCCGGATACTTACAGAGGTACTGTAGAATTGAATACAATACGATTTTCGGAGAGTTCAACGGGCGCATATGGAGATGCGGCACCATGGGAGGGGATTTATTTATCGGATATCCCGATTGAACTGGCTGCAGTGGCAAAACCGGGTTACCAATTCGATAAATGGGAAATCGATGGTGAAATATTATATCACCAAAAAGTGAATATCAATCCCCGGCAAGCTATGGAAATTGAAGTACACTTCAGTGAAATCCCTGATCCAATTGATGAACACCTTGAGTTACTTTATTTCTGGTACTTTGACGACACCCTCCCAAATGATACTCCACTATTCAACATTCAATCCTCATATTCCTCAACCGGGTATACGGCGATGCTAAATTACAGACCGGCTGTTGAATATACATCTTCTTCGTCTGCCCAGGAGGCAGCAGGAATGATGGACAGGGTAAATGATCCTATTCACCTGAATTACAGGCCCGAAGGAAATTCGGGGCAGGATTATTCTCCCGATCAAAT
Source organism: Balneolaceae bacterium (assembly GCA_007694095.1). Classification (GTDB taxonomy): domain Bacteria; phylum Bacteroidota; class Rhodothermia; order Balneolales; family Balneolaceae; genus Rhodohalobacter. The sequence continues at coordinate 10,950 of RECI01000133.1, forward strand.
GAGAGGTATCCGTGTAAGAAATCCGTCCCTGACTGACTATGGTCATGCTGCAATAATTCTGGAAATTCCAACAGCTGAGTTTCAGGATATCATTCTGATAAAGGCTGCCCGCAGAACGATATACGGACAGGAAAAAATGGTTTATTCTTATTCAACTAGTTCAGGTGAACCCGAGTGGAAACAGGATGGGCTCATAAACAATACATTTGATACCGGCCTGGATTATGATTTTTATTTAGTAGATTTTACAGGAATAACAGGCCATCTCCACAACCCTTATTTCAGGATAAAAATCACCTTTGATGGTGACAATGTATCAGGTTTTGACGGCAATACCCGGTTTAACAACATTGCTGTATTCGGATCGCCATATACAGGGCCGAGGATTGAGGATATCAAAGAAAGCCGGCTCAAACCGAATTTCCCGAACCCTTTTACTGATATCACCACCATTACTTATGAGGTGCCGGTTCAATCTCAGGTAAAAATTGATGTCTTCAGCCTCGAGGGCCGACGTATACTTACTCTAATAGATTCAGATCACCTGCCCGGTTTTTACTCAATACCATTCAGTGGAAGAGGACTTGCTGCCGGGGTTTATCTCGTAAGGCTACAAACCAGCGACAGTACCCATTACCAAAAAATACTTTTAGTGAGATGAGATAATACTCCATGTTCTTAGATTGTGCAAGCGATTCGCCTGTTACCCGGGGGCCATTGCAGAGCTGCCTGAATAAGATATTATTTGATGGTCTCTTATTTTATATATGAAATTTTTGTTTGAGTCAAAGACTCTGGGTAATATAATTAATGGCCAAAATTGCAAAAAAATCCATTGACAAAGCACCAAATTCCAAACTTTTTACTCTCATAGTTGAACCCTGTTTATGAAACAGGGTTTGGATACTAACGAAACGTCGTAATATTTACAATTGATGTACATACCCCGCAGGCAGATTTTCTTTGTCAAAATTTTAGTTTATACATTTCTGCTTGTAACGGGGTTATTCATCCAGCAGCAGGGTCTTTTTGCACAGCAGCCTGTATCAGCTCTCCTCTCATCCCCGATATTTTCGCACAATTCTGGTTATGTCCCAGTCGATTTTGCGCTCGAAATCAGCCATCCCGATGGAGCTGAAATACGCTATACACTCGATGGCTCAGAACCGAACCAAGACTCTTTTCTTTACACGGGGGCTGTAGAATTTGATCAGCGTCCCGATCAGCGTCTCCGTTTTATACGCACCACTCCATTTGAGGCGGATGCCCGTGGATTCGGATGGAGGCAGCCGGATGCTGTAAATCCGATAGCCATGGTTGTGAGGGCAAAAGCCTTTATGGCAGGCGCAGAACCGTCAGAAACGGTTACGGCAACATTTTTTGATGAATCAATAATGCACCACATGCCGCTGATTTCCATTTCTGCAAACCATGAACATCTCTTTAGTGATGCAACAGGTATCTACGTACCCGGTGATGTTTATAACCAGAATGGCTGGAATCAGAATGATCACTGGGGACGGCCGAATGCAAACTACCATCAGCGGGGTGTTGAATGGGAACGTCCTGCCCATTTCGAACTCATTGAAACAGACGGGACGGTTTATAAACAAAATATCGGCGTACGGATCCATGGCGGGGGTTCCAGGGTGCTGCCCCAAAAAGCATTCAGGCTGTATGCCCGAAGCGACTATGGAGAGTCAAGATTCCGGTACGACATGTTCCGGGACGGGGAAACCGGGTATAACCGGCTTATACTCCGGAATTCGGGGCAGGATTTTTTCCATAAAACCACGATGTTTATGGATGCCATATCTCAATCTCTTGTGAGCAGCCTCTCTTTCGATACGCAAAAATTCCGGGCTTTTGCTGTATATGTGAATGGTGAATACTGGGGTATCAAAAACCTGCGGGAGCGGTATGATCATCATTACTTAGACCGGAACCATGGTGTGAAAGAGGATGAAATAGATTACCTGGCCAATATGCCGAGAGCGGGCGGTGTGGGTGAAGTGAAAAATGGCAGTGCGGATCATTTCAATGCAATACTCGATTCACTCGAAAATAAGAATATCAATGATTTGGGTGGTATGGCGTTTATTGAACGGCATGTTGACGTCCGGAATTTTGCTGAAATCCATGCGGCCAATGTCTATTTTGCCAATATCGACTGGCCCGGTAATAATAACGACTACTGGAGGTATACTGGTTCACCCGAAGGGAGGGGAAGCAGTAAAGACGGACGTTTCCGCTGGATGATGTTTGATATGGATTTTGGTTTTTCTCACCTGGGTTCTACCGGTTATTCAGCCGACCTGTTTCACCACTATCTCACAACCCAGGACATTCTTTGGTCGAACCATCCCCGAAGTACCCGGATGTTCCGCAGTTTTATGCAAAACCGGGAGTTCAGGGATTATTTCATCAACGTACAGCTCGATCTGCTAAATACATTGTTTAAAGAAGAAAGGGTCAAAGAAACTATCGGGCAATTCAAAGAGATGTATCGCCATGAAATACGAAACCATCTTCGCCGGTGGGGATACCCGTCAACATACACTGAATGGGAGCGGAACATTGATGAAAGGGTAGAGTTTGCCGGTCTCAGGCCCCGGAATGTGCGGAGTCAAATATCGGGCAGGTTTAACACCGGTTTTCCCACAGTCGTTACTATTGATGTCAATCACCGCGAAATGGGAGTTGTCCAGGTGAATACAATCCGGCTGGCGGGCGGAACACCGGGCATAGATTCAGAAGTCTATCCCTGGGAGGGATTGTATATGTCGGATATTCCGGTTGAACTGACTGCACGCCCCAATTCAGGGTATAGGTTTTCACACTGGGATATCAATGGGGAAAAGTTTTACCAGCAATATATTCATGTGAAACCGAAACCGGGTATCCAGATCAAAGCCAACTTTTCAGAAATGCCTGAACGGGCCGGTGAAGGGAAAGAACTTCTCTATTTCTGGCATTTTGATACGGAATTACCAAACGACACACCTCTCAAAACTATCTTCTCTTCTTATTCATCAACAGGTTATAACGGTGTGATAAATTTCAAGCCGGCTGTAACTCCTTATCCGCCATTGGCTGAGGATGAAACCAACGGTATTATGGACAGAGTGAATGATCCCACTGAGTTGAATTATCAGCCGGCCGGTAATGGCGGCCTGGAGTATGATGACGGGGAAATGAGGGGGATCAGGGTTCGTAACCCGTCGCGGACTCAAACAGGAGATTCGGCACTGATCTTTGATATCCCGACAGAAGAATTCCAGGATATTGTTGTTGCATTTGCTGCCCGGAGAACTCCTTCAGGCCAGGAACAGATGGTGTTTTATTATTCCCTGAGCTCAGGAGAACCCGAATGGACCCGGGAGAACCTGTCAACAGGTCAGGTTACAACCAGCGATAGTTATGAGCTGGTGATCATCGACTTTTCAAATGTAAACGGCCACGCGCACAATCCTCATTTCAGGGTAAAAATCTCATTCGATGGTGATCAAATTACGGGATCAAGCGGCAATACCCGGTTTAACAACATTGCTGTTTTTGGGTTGCCATATACCGGCCCGAGGATAGAGGATATCATGGAGAGCAGCCTCAAACCCAACTTTCCAAATCCTTTTACTGAGTTCACCACCATACCTTACCAGGTGCTGGTTCAGTCCCGGGTAAAAATTGATGTATTCAGCCTCGAAGGGAGGCACATCATTACACTTAAAGAATCAGATCACGAACCCGGTTTTTACGCTGTACCATTCAGTGGCAGGGGATTTGCATCCGGGGTCTACCTCGTTCGCTTACAAGCCGGCGACAGGACCGATCACCAAAAAATGCTTTTAGTCAAATAATTCCCTGATGGCGCAAGCGTGTGTGAACCGCAAAGGGCGCAAGGTTTTTTGCACTTTTTATTGTTTTGTGCATGTCATTGATGTTTTACATTTTAAAATAGAAATATCAATCATTTATAAGAACGTATTTTCTAATTTGGGTCATGCACTGGGCAAAACAGGAATAAAAGCAGACCAACACACACAATGGGTGAGTGCCATAGGCATGGGCGATTCACGGTTGGCCAATAAACCCCAAACCCTGTTAGCGGACGTACCTATGGTACTAACAACGTCTTTGGTGCATCCAAACCCGGAATACCGCATAGCGATCCCTTCGGGGAATTGCGGGCAGTACCTTGCGCCATCTTTGAATCCAGTATCCAGTATCCGGGTTCGGTAACACGCTCCAACTCTGCCAGGAGCTCATTCCATTCGCACTCTGACAGGTTTGCGCTTGCGCCATCGTAGTTCTTGAGAGCTACCCGGGGTGATTTTTGATGGCGGGAATGATTACATCGCCTAAAAATTGAAATATTTCGCGCTGGTAGCGTCTTGAATTGCTTGTGCTGAGTGAAGATGTGATGGAGATGACGGTGTCGAGTTCAGGTAAGATCATGATATACTGGCCGCCGTTGCCCCAGGCAAAAAAAACCTCGTAGCCTGCCGACTGTTTTCGCCACCACATATACCCGTAGTGGTAGGGATTGAAATTGCTTTTCGTGTAAATTTCAACGGATTCAAGTATCCATTCCCGGGATACCAGCTGCCGTCCATTGTACTTTCCAACATTCATCATCAGCTCTCCGATTTTAACCAGGTCGAGCGGGCTCATCGCCATGTTATTCCCGCCCATATAATACCCCTGCGGATCCTGGTCCCAGCCCCCGATCCTGATGCCCATTGGCCGGAAAAGGTACCGGTTTCCAAACTCAAGGGTACTCATTCCTGAAGCCCTGGTGATAATTGCTGAGAGCAGATGTGATGTTCCGGTGCTGTAAATCATTGCCTCTCCCGGCGTACCTGCTAAAGGCTGATTCAATGTGAAATAAACCCAGTTGTTGCTCATCACCCATCTTCCGTAATTCATGAAACTGGTAGTTTCCAGTCCGCTGCGCATGGTCAGAAGGTCTTTGATGGTAACAGATTCTTTAACGGGATCGGGTTTGTCCTCAAAATATTCTGGGAAAAAATCACCAAGGGTTTGATGTACCCCCTCGAGATAACCCTCTTCAATGGCAATGCCAACCAAAAGGGAAAGCACACTTTTTGAAGCGGATTTTATATTTACGGGAAGGTTGCCGTTGATTCTGCCCCTGTATTTTTCCGCGATAACTGTACCGTTTTTTTGAATGATGAGGCTTTGAACCGTTCCTATGTCAAATATTTCGTCCAGCTTGTCTGTATGATGTAAACCCGACTCACCCGTAAAAGAGGAGAACACGGTTATCAATACTGAGAAAAGGAAATTTTTCATAATTGCTATCTTAACCGGTGCAGTTAATGGTGATACACTATATATAATAATCGCAAGTGCTCAGTGAGCGTTTCTTTCCGGAAATCAAAAACTATCATTTAAAATATCAACGATTTTCCATTAAAGTCTTTTCATAGAGAAGCATTCAAATTGTATATTTGGGAAAATATCGAATTTTTGATGAAACACTCTATACAACTATCCATCATCTTAACGACTCACGCAAAAAGCGAGTACTTCCATACGCTGCTGGCCGATGTTTTGGCTATCAGGAATAAAAAATTGGAAGTTATCATCATTGATGATTCAAAAGATGTGGTTACTACCCAATTCATTGAACGTGAGATCAACAAGTGTGAAAATGAAAGAGTGTATCTGTACACTCACGAAGATAGTACTGGCAGGGGGGCTTCTTTGAATGAAGCCCTTATCCATGCTTCCGGGGAGTTGATTTGGGCCCCTTTACGTGCTGACCGCCTCAACGAAACCCTTATGGATGAAGCCATCAGGCGTTTTAAGGCAGATCCCGCCGCTTTTTGGGTGATGGACTATAACCTGCCATCCGAACCCATGCACTGGATCAATGCGGCCGATGAAGGCGACCTGCCTGACGACAGCGCCATCGTGTGGAACAGGAATGTGATACCTGATGAACAGCTGTTTTTTAACCCGTTTTTAGATCAGCTTCATGGAGCTGAACTCGCCTACCGGCTGAAAAAAGGAAATGTTTGGCACAAGACAGATCCGTTTTTTGTGATTGCCGGCGACCAGTCGCAACATGCAGGCTACAATGATATCCAGGAATTTTTATACACTGCACTCAGGCTGACCCAGGATAGCGACTTGCGAAAACCAATTTTGAATGAGCTTGCCAATGTAGAATCCAGGATAAATAACAGGGTTCCGGATGACGATCTGCTTGTACAGGCACGCCAGCTTTTGCAACAGGGTGATGCAAATAAGTCTTTGGAAATCATAAACCGTTTCTTAAAGAGAAATCCTGAACACCAGGAAGCGATCCGCATTAAAATCACTTCACTCGAAAAACAACGCCGACATGTTGAGGCTGCCGAGCTGAAACACAGCCTCCAAAAACAGCCCAAAACAACTGTTGAATCTGTCCATGCAAACGATCATCATGAACCGAAACATGATGATAAACATGAGGAAAAAGCTGAAGAATATCAAAAGAGAGAACATGAAACGCGTGAAGGTACAACCATTGTGATTCCCACTACGGGCCATGGAAAAAATCTGCTTGAAAAATCACTTGTACAGCTTGAGCAGGCTGTTGACCCTGCTTATACTGAACTTATTATCATAGATAACGCAAGTATTGATGACACATTCGAATACCTGGAACAACTTCAGGAAAAGGGGTTTCTAAATATTCGTGTTATCACAAACCAGGTTAACAAGGGTTTCGGGGCATCTGTAAACCAGGGAATAGAAGCAGCCAGCAACGATTATGTGCTTATCATGCACAACGATGTTGAATTGCCCGTGAACAGTGTAAAGCAATTGCAAAAAGGCTTTTCAGTGGCAGAGGATACCGGGATTGTTGCACCGGCAGTGAGGTCAACCAGGATCAAAGCGCAAAATCCCGAATCGGAAATCGATGAAGAATACGTTCTTGCCGAACATTGTGATAGCTGCTGCTTTATGGTAAAGAAAGAATTGCCGCTTCGTTTTGATGAAGTTTTTGGGCTTTGTTATTACGATATGGATGATTTTTGCAAACAGGTTCTTGAAAAGAAACTCAAAATTATTATTTCCAGGAGTATTGTTGCTGAACACCATGCGGGAACTACCACAAGGCTGATGGGCCTCGATTTGAATCCTGAATTAAAATGGGAAAACAGGGCGCGATTCTACCGGAAATGGAATGGGGCTAATGAATATAAATTGCCGGTGCAGGGTACACATCCTGAAAAATTTCTGCGGCTTGGAGCACCCTTTAACCCAATGGAACCGGAACAGGAGTGGCTGAATATTGTCCAGGATTACCTCACAAGTGAGATACGTACCGAAATATTGAGGGAAAAATGGAACGAGGAGGAATTGCTGACAATCATCCTTACCCTGCTCATCGCGGATGAAAGAGAACTTTTGAGAACCATGGAAGACAAACTCAATGGTTTTAAGCCGGATGTTTCACTGTTGATGATGTTTATCTATTACTATTACAGGAAAAACATCTATTCGCGCTGCAAACATTACATCAGTCTTGCTGATAAGCCACACCCGGTTTTCGATCTGTTTCGCCTTAAAATACTGGTAGCTGAAAAAAACCTTGATGAAGCGGTGGATTTGCTGAATAAAATGCTTGAATTTCATCCGAGCAGCCCTGAATTATATTACCTGGCAGCCGAGATTTACCGAAAATCCGGTGAAGAAAATGAAGCAAATTCTTTCTATTCCATGGCCAGCCAGCTCGACCCCATCCGCTTCAACAACGAAGGCTCGGCATTCGAACTCAAACCCTGATTTGAGAGGTAGGTGGGACTAGCGCAAACCTGCCAGAGTGCGAACGGAGTGAGCTCCTGGCAGAGTTGGAGCGGGTTTAGGTATGCGGATGTCGGATGCTGGATTCACGATGGCGCCAACGTGTGAACCGCAAAGGACGCAAAGAGCGCAAGGTTGGTCCATAGATAGCGCAAGCATCTTGCTTGTGCCCCCTGCTAAGGTGACACATCAATCCAAGACCTGACAGCACCGCAGCGGAGCAAGGATCTGTCAGCGTCTGGCGCTCGTGCACATAATAGCGCAATCATCCAGCCCTGCAGGGGCGTAAGCACACAGCCCCGGGTGGAGCGGAGATCGCCTATGCCTTGCATTTGACACCCCCCTTTGCCCCCTTTTTAGGGGGGAATGTTGCAGCGCAACCCGGGGTAACGAATGCCACAAAAAGGGTCCCCGAGCGCCAGCACCTCGAAAAACGAAAGATCTCATCGAGGGGTTGTGGGGGAATGCCGAACCGCAGATCAACTACGTGTTCCTATATCGTGGGTTAACCGCAAAGGACGCAATGAGCGCGAGGGTTTTTGCACTTATTCAGGTATCAAGCCCTGCAGGCACAAGCAATGCTTGCGCTGTCGAATCCAGTATCCAGTATCCAGCATCCAGTATCCAGCATCCAGAATCTGGAATCCAGAATCCGGATCCCGCTCCAACTCTGCCAGGAGCTCATTACATTCGCACTCTGGCAGGTTTACGCTTGCGTATTAAAGGGTGCATTGGAGGTGTGAATTGTGTATCAGGCCGCTTCCTATGGGGGCTCCGGGGGGGATGTAGGGGGCGGGTGGTGCGGAGAATTCTGACGGATTGTCCAGGAATTGTTCGATCTTTCTGAGCATGTAGTTGTAGTGGGCACTCCATGTGTTATCATCAGCGGCATAAACACGGTCGGATATCTGCATCTGGAGATTTTCTATCAGCCTGCCGGTTACGGCTCTTACATCGGGAGAGGCATGCTGGTGGCCGCCCAGGTGTAACAAATTCCTGAGTACGGCTATATTGATTGCCCTTTGAATGGATCCAAGGTAGCCGGATTTCCTGCTGCTCAGTATCGTGGCTCCCAACACCGTTTCTGCAACATCTGCCAGGCCGGGGTAAGCGGCATTCCTGGCAGACTGATTGAGCAGCCTTGCACTCCGTTCGGGATTAAAAATGAGTGATGCCGCATGATCAGCGGCTGTTTCTGCCATCGCAACGGGATCAAGCATGGGGCTGGTGTACCCGCGGAAATGCTCTCTTGTTGAAGGAATCATAGCGGGACGGGGAGGGATCATGTCCAGCAGTTCTTCCGGCAAAGCAAGAATTTCGGGCTCCAGTGTCTGGAGTATGGCAGCCAGGGCAGAACGCTGGGTGTTCGCATCCACAATGCGGGGGCCGGGCTGACCGTCACCACGCAGATTGTATGCATAATCCACACCGCCAATCAATTTTACCGTGGCCTGGGTTTGATAGCGATGAAAAAGATAGATCGGTACAAGTACATCTTCCAGGTCCGACATCGGCCTGCCCATCCGGATATTCCGCTCCCCAAAACGGTTCAGCGCCGCCTGGCGAATGTCGAGGATGTGGCTTAACTGCGCAACCGGGTCATGGCCATAATCCCAGAGATGGGCATGCGGATGGGCTCCACCCTGCGGCTGTGCGGCTTCATCTGCAATATAAAGCAGGCCCATATCGATTGTTTCACGAATGATTTTGTTCAGGGCCTCTTCTTCATCCACACCATCCGGAAAATCCTGGTAACCCCAGAGTACAGCGCGCTTGTCCCACTCACCGATTCCGATGTCGTAGGCACCTTCAAGGCCCAGGGAGCCATCGGGGTTGATCGTTGCCATCGGGTGGGGGTAGTCCATCACCGAGGCCAGGTCGTTGACGCTGGCCGCAAAATTGTGGCCGATTCCCAGCGTATGGCCGATTTCGTGTGCCGAAAGCTGACGGATACGGTTCAGGGCCATCTCCAGCATTTGAGGATCGGGATCCACGCCGGCCTCGTAGGGTGCCAAAAGCCCTTCGGCAATCATATAATCCTGCCGCACCCGGAGCGACCCGAGCAGCACGTTGCCTTTGATAATTTCGCCAGTGCGGGGATCCACCACCGACGATCCGTACGACCATCCTCTCGTGGAACGGTGTACCCAGTTGATCACATTGTAGCGGATATCGAGCGGATGGGCATCGTCGGGCAGGATTTCCACGCGAAAGGCGTCTATGTAACCTGCTGCTTCAAACGCTTCGGCCCACCACCGGGCGCCGTCGAGAAGGGCAGTTCGGACCGGCTCGGGCGTACCGTTGTCCAGGTAAAAAACGATGGGTTTCACCGCTTCGCTCACTGCAGCGGCGGGGTCTTTTTTCTCAAGGCGGTGGCGCACGATATATCTCCGGGTAAATTCGCCGCCAATAGGTGCGCTGTAGTCCTGGAATGAGATTGGGAAAAATCCGGAGCGGGGGTCAAATTTTCGTGGCCTGTATCCATCATCCGGCAATTCGACAAACGAGTGGTGGAGGCGAACGGTAACCGATTCCGGGGTGGGTGTTACCGAGCGGAGCCAGCTTCCGGCCCCTGTTCCGGTGAAGGTGAGGGTAGTCTCGAATTCCGAATTTTTTGGGAAATTAAATGTACCCGGCAGGTAAACAGCCGAACGTGACAAATCGGGCGAATAGCTCCCTTGCCCGGTTTCCTGAAGGCGTTGTGCAACGCCATGGGCATCCTGAAGCAGAAAGGGTGTGATATCGATCAGCACACGTCCGCCTTCCCGTGCCTCCACATCGAACCCGAACAGCACTGATTGTGCAAACGCCTCATCCACCGATTTTTCCTCAAGAAAAACCCCGGATGTAGCCCGGTAGTCATAATTGGGCTGAACCAGCAGCACTTTAGGCCCGACCCTTGTAAATTTCACAATCCGTGTATTTCCAAGCTGGCTGCGGTCCAGCCCGATATCGTTTGAACCGATTCCGGCTGCAAGAAAATTAACATAGATAAACTCCTGGTCCAGCTTATCCACTTCCAGCCAGATTTTACCGGCATCATCATCCCACCAGAAATTGAAGAACCCTTCGTAGTGTTCCATCCCCGAGGTGCGTTCGGAGATGGTTTGGGCGGTGGTTGTTCCTGTGATGGTTAACAATAAAACAAATAAGGCAAGAACGGTTTTCATCGAAGTTGAATTGGGTTGATAAAGACCCCTCAAGTCTATTAAGACTTGGACTTAAATTCCAACCTTTTTTTCGAGGATTGGGGGGAGGGGAAGAAAGACTTCCGAAGTCTTCCGGGTTTTGGTAGAGTAGTGGGCTTGATTTATTGTGATGGGCTTTGGGTAGTGTCGAGAGACTTCGGAAGTCTGGGGCAGGCGGGATGACAGGGGCACCTGTTATCACCCAGCGGAAGCCAATCATCCAAAAGAAATATGATTTTTGCAGCAAATGAGGGCGTTAGACTGTTGTTTATAGTCTATCAGCATGCTATCTTCTAAATTATGGATTATAAGAAACATATAACGATTGAGGCTGATAAACGGGGTGGTAAGCCTTGCATTCGTGGTATGAGGATTACCGTCTACGATATTCTCGAATACCTTGCTGCGGGTATGAGTCAAGAGGATATCTTGTCAGATTTTCCAGAGCTTACCGAAGCTGATATTCGGGCATGTATTGCATTTGCTGCTAACCGGGAGCGGGAACTAACTAAAATATCTGCTTGAAGCTTTTATTTGACCAGAATATATCACATCGCATAAAAGATCATCTGATCCATTATTTCCCAGGTTCCATACATGTACTGGATAAGGGAATGGAACGAGCAAGTGACACAGATATCTGGAATTTATCGAAAAACGAAGGTTTTACAATTGTATCCAAAGATTCTGATTTTCATCAGCGTAGTTTTGTTTTTGGACATCCGCCCAAGTTTATCTGGATTAAGAAAGGCAATTGTAAAACTGAAGAAATTATTTCAATTCTTCAAAGACATCATCAAAAAATTATTGCATTTGGTGACGATCCAAACAGCTCCTTCCTTGTTTTTGAATAGTGTCGAAAGACTTCGGAAGTCTGTCTCTTCATAAAAGAAATTCCCTGTATTTATCCCGGTGTACAACCATGAAGTTGCTGTTTAGGTATGTCTCCAAAAATTCGGCTGGTTTTTACTTTCGCGGCCGGGTTCCATTTGAATTCAACGGCCGACAGCTCACCGCCTGCTTCCTCAATGTAATCAATTTCCTTGCGGTCGCAGGTGCGCCAGAAAAATCGATTCGGAAATTGACTGGCGTTGTTAGGCTGCTTCATCCGCTAGGTGACCAGAAAATCATTCAGCAGGGCAGTGTTGGTGGTTTGAAGCGCCTGCCTGTACTGGAGAATTTCGTAATTGATATAATTTTTTGGAAATCTACTTCCAAAATTCATACAAATTTTGGAAGTAGATTTCTATTATTTAAAGTGGTGCTGAAAAGAAAGACTTCCGAAGTCTTCCGGGTTTTTTCGGAGTTTTGGAATTGTTTGATAGTGATACGCTTTGAGTGGTGTCGATAGACTTCGGAAGCCTGAAGTCGGAAGTCTGGCTTGTTCAATACAAAAAACCGAAGAGCCATAGGGGGATGCGGTTGGCTATTCCGGTTTCGATTCCGTCTGACGCCAGCCAGGCGTTTTTTTGTCCTTTTATCTGAGTATCCGTTTTATTTTTGCCGCCAACCTCGATCAGGTACTTTCTGTCAACCAGGAAATCTCCGGTTCCCGGATAATGAAGGGTATGGCCGTTTGCAAGCTGACTCAATAGAAACGATTCGCGGACCGTGCCGATATTTACGTCCGCAGGATTCAGGCTGTACATGATGTTGGGGTGATGCAGGTACACTTTTTCCGGCTTGGTGAGGAGGCTGTTCCCTTTTTTTTCGCTGAAAAGTGACCGTGTTATGCCTGCAATGTCAAGATACCTGAAGTAGGTTTTGAGCGTATTCCTGCCAATCTGCATTCGGCCGGCCAGTTTGTCGATATTCGGTTTAAAAGGGACACTGTGGCTGATGATATAGAGCAACTGTTTGATTTTTTCCATATTGCCGGGATTCATTCCGGAAGTGATCAGTAAATCCGATTCAATCACTTTAATGACCGATTCTTTCAATCGCAGATCATAGGTCTGAGGATGTTCGAAGTAATAGGGATAATACCCGGCCCGGAGGTATTCATTGAAATATTGCAGCGGCCTGATCTCCTTCCAGATGGTTTTGGCCAGTGAACCATGATTTTCAAGAATCTGCTCAAGCGGTACCGGCTCAAAACGAATTCCCGTTTGAAAATGGATGTATTCCCTGAGTGAAAGGCCCGGAAGGTCATAAATCACTGCCCTGCGTGACAACTCATTGAGCCCGTCACTCAGCTGCAATATGGAAGAGCCTGTAAACAGAACATGCAAACCGGGGTATCTGTCATAGATATTCTTCAGCTCTCTCGCCCAGCCGGAATAGCTGTGCACCTCATCAATCAAGAGATATTCACCTCCAAGTTTTACAAATTCATCGGCAAAATCTGCCAGTCCCCGGTGTGCAAAGAGGATATCATCCAGGCTGATGTATAACTTTCTGCTGTTTTTGAGTTTCTGTTTGGCAAACTGCAAAAGAAGGGTTGATTTCCCGACTCCCCGCGCGCCTTTAATACCGATCATGCGGCCACCACCTGACAGGTAATCCACCTGTTCGCGGATAATGGATGAGGGTGCCTGTTCAATCAGGCGTTCTGATAATTCGAAGAATAGATTCATTAAATGAGATGGTTTGTGATAAAATCAAATGAAGGAATTAATGGTTTATTGATGAATCAAAATTATATAATATTGGTTTATATTCAAACCAATAATTGAAATTTTGCTTGAAGAAAGACTTCCGAAGTCTTCCGGGTCTTTTTAGAGAATTGAAATAGTTTGATGGTGATACGTTTTGAGTGGTTTCGAAAGACTTCGGAAGTCTGGGTCAGGCGATGATAAATTGGGTGATTAAAAAAATCAGAGGAAACAGTTATTGAGGTGTTGTGATTGCGTGTAAAAGCATCAGCAAGCTGTAACGGGAAAGAAAACTTCCGATTTTTAAGATAAAAATATCTAAATAGACTATTTTTTAAGTAGGAATCATACCTGAAAAATAAACCCACCGAATATGAGACATTTTCTATTTCTATCGGTTCTTTTACTATCCGTGTATATATTTCATTCATGCGGTACAGAATCTACACAAGTTTATACCCTCACCACCTCTGTAAATGGAGAAGGAACCATTACCCCTGCCGGAGGTGAGTTTGAAGAAGGAGAAACGGTAACACTTACGGCTGCTGCAGCTCAACACTGGATGTTCAATAACTGGAGTGGTGATGGAAGCGGATCGTCCGGTTCGATTACCATTTCCATGGATCGCGATATGAGTATCACAGGGAATTTCCAGAGGATGGATTATCCGCTTACAATTACCATTGAAGGGGAAGGTACCGTTGAGCAAAGAGTGGTTTCCTCACCAAAGTCCACAGATTATACTTATGAAACTGTGGTTGAATTAACACCGGTTCCACATTCTGATTGGGAATTTGTTGGATGGGGTGATGCCTTAAGCGGTTCAGAAACTCCCGTTCAAATTACCGTTTCCGGGCCTGTAAATGTTTTGGCGGTATTTGAGCCAATACACTACGCCTGGGTGCTGGTAAATACAGAGTACCGGAATTATACCCTGCCATCAGGGGAATGGTCAGACACACCCCTTGGTGAGTATAGACATCCACATGATTTTTACTCTTACTACACTTGGCAAGATGACAGGATGATGGAATTTAAAGTTACATCGCCCCGCGGGAGAACAATTAATGACCCGGCTCAGTTTTTACATGGTTACTATACCTGGGATGCTCCTCCGGAAGTGATCGATGCTGGTGAGCAAATTAAGATTGCTGTTGATCAGGAGGTGTTATCCAATGAAACCGGTGGCTATAGTGCAAGATATAGTCTTAATATAACGATGGGACACCCCTGGCGAATGGTTATCACAGAACCGGCTCATATTGCTGAAGATGAATACATTGCTGTAGGTTTTGGGGCACCCACTGCCCAATTTACAACAGAATCGGTTTCTGTAGTCTTTTCGCGTGAGGCATGGGGTTCAGGAAGTGAAGGCAGTCAACAGGAAATAAGAGTTGCAGCAGGATCCGGAAATGCAACCAACATGCTATATGAACGGTATATATATGAATGGAAGCAGGTGAATTAATTGGTGCAGTTCTTCCATGGGGATTCTTTTTGAATCGGCCTTTCGGACGCTTCAATGTGGTTGTGGCGAGAGGATTACACTATCGGGGATTTGAGGGAAAGGTGCAGATTTTGATCGTCGATGTATCACTGGAATTTTTTTCAGTTTATTTCTGCAACACATGAAAATTGCAATGATATATTATCTTGCAATTTTCCTTTTTTTTTGAAACAATTCGTGAACAAGTTTTTCAGTAACATATTCGTCAAGATTTCGATTTTATTAAAAATTTTTATACAATCCATTTGTTGAATCCATTTCATAGCATTATTCATGAAGACTCCGTTTAAAGATAATCAACCCGACTCACCCAATAACAATCGAAACGGCCTTTATCCTTAGATAAGCCAACCCTAATGAATGGCAATAATCAGCGAGCTTGTTTAAATCCTTTGTGTTGTACGTCCCGATAATGCAAACACAAACTAATCTTTTAATCCCCATAACCTTACATAGTCTTGAACAGTTAAATAAGTGATTATTTCAAAATTTTGCAAGCTTTGAATTCAACATCGTGCAACTTATGATGATAGGCTGAACTATGAATATTCGATAATAAGAGTGCATCTTTCCAATAAAAACTGGAAGTCAGGGTTTTTTTTATCGAGATGTACGTTAAGCAAATTTTATTAATATTTATTAATATTTCAAATGTTATAAAATTAGAATATAAAAATATTTTACAGAGATTTGTGATATGACCTGGATACTGGATGCTGGATATCTTGTCAATCCCTGGATTGACTTGACCGTTATTAATGATTGTTAGTTTTGATTAAGGGCACAATATGGATATTGACACGGAGTGTCAATGGCATGACTTTGGAGGCTAGCCTCCAAAAATGGTGGTGTTTTTCCCGAGCGAATCACTTCCACCTGCCTCAGCTTTGGGGGCAATTGCCCCCAAAGCTGTTCATACTGCAGCGGACTGCAGCGGCCCAGTGCACCATGATGGCGCTTGGTATTGTAATCCAGTACAGCTTGACGGGTGTAGTATTGCAGCTGACGATAACTCTTCAGGGCGCGGGGAATCAGATACTCGTTTTTGATGACTCCATTGACCCGCTCAGCAAAGGCATTGTCCTGGGCTTTGCGACCCATGGAAATATGAATCCCATGGCTTCGCAG
>RECI01000227.1 GCA_007694095.1 Balneolaceae bacterium
GATGAATTTCCCGGAATATCAGACGATGAGGTTATCAGAATAGCAAAAGATAAACAACTGATTATTTTGACTTTTGACAAAGATTATGGTGAGCTGATTTTTAAACAAAAAATTAAAAAACCCCCAGCTGTGATTTTTTTCAGATTTAAAGGATTTGAACCCAATTTTGCCGGTAACTTACTAGTGGATCTCATAAATAATAGAGAGATTATATTTATGAATAAATTTACGGTAATTGAAGAAAAGGGGATTCGGCAGAAGACGTATCAATTCAGTCATTAACACCGCTATTTGTCTATCTTAAAATCCGCACTCTTATACCGTTCAGCCAGTCGTTTTTCATTCACCCGCTTAAAGGATTGCAGTATTAATGGGTTGAGGGAGGCAACCGTCATTTCCCTTTTTCCGAGCGCACCAGGCGCCCTTGCAACATACCATCCTGCCACAGCCATTGCTGCACGGGCAGAGGTTGCCGCGCAATAGGTACTCAGGACTGTGTTTTGATTAGTGACGGATGCCAGTTTTTTGAATACTTCCGGTGTCCATAAACCGGGATTGGCTTCAGGCGAAAATGGATCATGAAAAATGAAATCCACCTTTTCGGAGATAAAATCTCCTTCAAAAAAATCATCAAAAAAGCCGGCAAAAAGATGGAGTGTGAGCCGCTCTGAAATGTCAAATGTATTGAGCCCGGGCTTCAGCTGTTCAAAAATATCCGCCAGGGCCGGTATGGATCGGTTCAGGAAGGGATTGTCGCCAAAATCAAACTGCGAAGCTGTAGCGGCATCCACGGGAAAGGCCTCCACGCTGTAATAGGTTGCCCGGATTTTCTTATCTGATTGATGAAGATATTCGTGCAGCAGCAGCAGGTTCAGCCCGGTACCAAAACCGGTTTCAAAGACAGCCAGTGATTCATTCCTGCTGATGGCATCCGGCAACCCTGATGTCTCAAAAAAAACATGCCGGCTCTCGGCCACGGCTCCGTTCGGGTTGTGGTAATGTTGTCTGAACCGGGGCGAGTAGAGGGTGGTGGAGCCGTCTTTGGTGGGGGTAATTACCGGGTGTTCATGTGGCGGAGTCATGTATAAAGATAATTGAATAATATACTCTTAATGAAGAATGATTTTTATTGCCACAGATGGCACAGATTTTCACAGATGGTTTTCTGTGGTGGTCTGAGGTATTTGTGGAAACAAATCTAAAACCATTTGAAACTGCATTCAAAATGAAAAATTCATAATTACAAAAATGCATCCGGCTTTACCGGTGATACCGCTGTATTACCAACAACCGTCATCCACGGGCGCACTTCCCATTTTTTAACCAGCCCGTTTTTTACATAGGGATCGGTTTTGGCAAACATTTCTGCGGCTTCGGGGGTATCGCCTTCAAAAAGCAGGTACGCCTTGTCGGCCGGTTCCTGCAGTGCACCGCCCAGGATCAGGCCACTAGATTCATGCGCTTTCCATGCCAGGGCCAGGTGTTCATTCCTGAATTGTCCACGCCGTTCGAGGTAATCGGGCTTTAAATGATAGATGAGAAGGTAGTGCATTACATTATTATATCGTTGATGGATCTAAATTGAGTCATATTCAATATAATTAATAGACTGATTTTTTGTTATACTTTCAGCAGATGACTGTCCCGGCTGTAGCAGGCCTGCCTGAGCGAAGTCTTCATCTGCTAATTCAGGAAATAAGAGATGGGGGATTTTCGAATCAATGAATAAAAATACTGGCTTATTTAACCTCAGACAACTGTTCAATATTGGAACATTTTTCACTTTTCACTTTTGCCTTTTCACTCTATTTACCGCCTGCGACGATTCTTTTCAGCCTTTTCAGGAAAATGATACATATTTCTTTTCTATCCACGGCTACCTTGATGCCTCTGCAGACACCCAGTGGGTCCGTGTAGGAACTATTCGACAGAATATTGATGAGCTTCCGGATCCGGAAGGAATCCGGGTTACACTGAAGGATCTGCAAAGCGGCGAAACCGTGGTCATGAATGATTCGGTTTTTACCTCTCAAAATGTGCTCAATTTTTGGACCACGATGGATATCAAACATGAACAAACCTACGAGATAACAGCCGAACATACCGATGGAAATAAAAGCCGGGTTACTGTGACCACTCCTACGGGATTGCCCTCCATAAATATCGTTCCTCAATGTGGGGTTGGTGTATCACCGGGAGCCAGAATATTTATTGATGATACCGTGGAACATATTGCCGATTTACAGTCTGTTTGGTATGTCATTCTCAACCCCGGTACCGAAAACCGTAGGAGAATCTATACGTTTCCGTTACGAAACATCCTTACACATACCAGTGGTTATAGAGGTAGTTATACCGCAAGAGTATATTGGGATAGAGAATTGACGCAGATTGAACAAAGTGTCGGGTTGGGAACAGAGATATCAGTCACCGCCAGGCAATTTTTTGTAGCTGCCGCAGGGCCGGAGTGGGATGATAACATATCCTCAATTGTTAATTTGGAATATTTTCTTCTCGGAACCGCCTCTAATGTGGAAAATGGACTGGGATATGTAGTGGGGGTCTGTTCTAAATGGTTTCGGCAGGATTCGTGTCTGACACCTGATAGATCAAATACTGCTCCCTGTGTACCGGAAGAGCCTTTTTGGTATCATGATTAAATAAAACCAGAAAAAGGGGCCGTAAGCGATATGGTATCTTTGAACACATTCAACCAGCAGAAGCAGGAATGGTAAAAAAAGACATGGTATTTCTGTTCGGGATAGATTCTGGTGCTGTGTCGTAAATGGGTTTGATGTTGAACTAAGATACAGGAACTACAGAAATACCATGTCTATAAAAGAATTCTGCTCAGGGAATAAACCGGAGCTGGAAAACCAAAACGAGGATGGAATTATCGAGATCCATCGGTCCGCTTTGGCCAAAGGAGTAGTTCAGGTGCGCACGTACCAATTCCGTATTTCCGTCAAAGATATATCGCGACACTCCGAATGTATAGTTGTTTTGGCCGAAGCGATCGAATGTAGCGGCCAAACCACCTTGTCCCGGTTTTTGAACCATCTCATCAAAACGGCCAAGTACATGCCATTCACGGGTAATCCGGTAACCAAGCTCGGCGTATAAACCGTGTAGTTTGTATTCCCTGTCGATTCCAAGATTTACGCCGCGGCTGTCATCTTTGCCGGTGAGACTCATGTATTCGAGTTGTGAGAATAAACCATCAATTCCCAGGTTGTCGGTTACAGCCCTGAGTGACCATGATGTACGGTCTATATCAAATGGCCCGGTGCCTGCCTGAACCACATCCTTCTGCTGGTTTGTGGAAGCATGGGCGCCAAGTGTAAAGCCTTCAAACAGCTCCCAGTCTACCCGTGCCCCATAGAGTCCGCCACCGGCTTTCCGTTCGGTGATCTGTGATCCGGCATAATTAAACCTGCCGGCTCCGTTACCCGCATGCACACCATACCATACGTTTCCGTGCTGTCCATAGGCCATGATTCCAACATCCCGGAAAGCACTGTATCCCATTATATTGGACAATGTTGTGGTGATAGGTGCACGTTCATAAAATATCAATCTTGATGATACCAGGCGAGCGGTATCAAATGACTGCCCGGGCATTATAAATTGGCCGAGGCGGATATTAAACCAAGGCCGGATATGAGCATCCACATGGAAATCGAGCAGTGAAGGTGTTGACCCTGCAAATTCTATCCATGTTGTGGCACTGAAATTGTCGCCTATTCTCCCCCTGGCAGTTATTCTTGCTCTCCTGATTCTGAAGCCTTGTGTTTCGATAGTTTCTGAACCTAACACAGGCAAATTACCCTGGGATGGTGTGAGCAGTTCAGTACTTTGATTGGCAATAAACCAGTTTTGCATGTAACCGCCAACGTCCATTTTGATTTGGCTGTGAACAGGCTGGATATTCGAACCGATTGCAAGCAATAACAGCATTGCTAAAGGAGCAGTAACTTTTTTTAGCATCGTCTTGATCTCAAATTTTCAGATGGCTGATGTGTGCTTTTTTATTTTTTAGGCACCGTCTCGTCCCGAGAGAGCTCATCAATGATTTACGGTTGCAGATGATTTTCATCTATGTCTATTACATCATATTACAGCTCAAGTATGAAAAATAGATTAAGTGATTCCCTGATTCAATGTTGGTAAAAAGACCGATATGTGAATGAATAAAAATCAGTCATCTGACGAGTTATTGCGAAAAACGAACCCTTTTAAAAAAATGCTGATGATTCCTGAACAACTCGTCTGATGACTCCCCGGAGTGGGTGCAGGTACTGGATACGGGAAAAACAACCTGACAGCACCTACCGGACCCCGAAGCGTCGGGGCAGGTCTGTCGGTGTTGCTCGATCTGGGCACGGGATACAGGTTGCGGGCTGCTGGATTCTGGATCGCATGTAGCCCGGCTCGTGCCACAAGCATCCCTGTGGGACTGAGCCGGAAAGGGAAAGCAATTGAAAAAGAAAGTACGTCGAATTGGTTTTATCTCTAAGAAACTAGTGTCATGTCAAGCTTAAAGTGACGGGTGAGACCTGACAGCATTCCCGCGCATTTTGCGGGCTTCTGTCAGAGTCGGTGAAACGTCTATGAATCCTGAATCACGGTTCCCATCCATGCGCGATCCCGACTCAACGCTGTTCCCACAGGGATCCCTACGGGGCAGATCCAGTGGGTGCTGACAGGTTGTTGATCCAGAATCCAGTATCCCGCTCCAACTCTGTCAGGAACTCCGCTCCGCTGCGTACTCTGACAGGTTTGCGCTCAGCGTATCCTGAATCCCGCACCCACTCATTTCTGCTTTTCTGTCATTTTGAAGATCGTAATGATGCCTTCTTTGTCCAGTTTACCGATGGCGTTCAGCGGGTTTCCGCTGCCATATACTTTAATGGCATAATCTGCGATTTCCCCGAAAGCACTTTCCGGTATATTCACATCGGATAATCGCTGATAAAGACCATTTTCCCGGAGCCAATTTTCAAATGTGCCTATGAACTCATAAGCCCCGGATTGCTCATCAGTGGATTGAATTCCGAATAAATTTTTACCTAAAAGAGCAAACCGGTCAACAGCCCGGCCATTTTGAACCATCCATTTGAAATAGGCGGGGTAGAGGATGGCGAGTCCGCGTCCATGTGCAAGGTTCGGATTGTATCCGCTCAGGGCATGTTCCAGGTTGTGCATGATGAAAACGGTGGGTTTTCGACCGGCAACCTGGATGGTGTTGAGTGCCAGTGTGGATGCCCACATCAGTTGACCACGAAGGGCTTCGTTTCCGGGATCTTTTTCTACTAACGGCAGTGTTTCGAGTACAGTCTGCATCACACCTTCGCTGTAGCGGTCGGCCGGTGGAGAGTCGTTTCCTCCAAGAATGTAGTTTTCAAATACGTGGCTAAGGATGTCGGAGGCGCCGTCGCGTGTGGTTTCGGGCGGGATGGAGGTGTGATAGGCCGGGTTCAGCCAGGATGCGGCCGGTTTGAAAAAAGAGTAGCCGATGGGTGATTTTCCCTTTACTTCAACATTTGAAATGACGGCATATGCTGTTACTTCCGACGCCGTTGCGGCTGTGGTGGGTATTGTGGCTATGGGCAGGGCGCCTTTCATGGTTTTATGTCTTGGCTCGCCGAGCACAAACGGCCAGATTTCCTTCTCATCATCATGAATCAGCCCGGCGATGCCTTTGGAAGCATCCATAACCGACCCGCCGCCGAAAGCCAGTACAAAATCCACACCCTTTTCTTTGCCTAAAGCCGCCGCTTTATCAATGGTTTGGGCATGGGGGTTGGGTTCGATGCCTTCGAACAGGGTGAATTTTATATTTCGTTTTTTCAGTAGGTTGGTCACTTCATCAAGATAACCTGTGCGTTTTACGCTTCCCCCGCCAATGACAAGCAGTGCGTGCGCCCCAAGTTCTTTAAGTTTATCGAAAAAAAGGTCTGCTTTTTCTTTGCCATAGAAAATGTGAGTGGGAGTGTGTACTTCAAACGGATTCATAATTGAAGAAATTTAGTTATCATTGATTTATTCATGTAAACGCAATTTAAGGAATCACGCATTCCCATAAAGAAAACATTTGTTATGACAGATCTGAAACAGACCATCCGGCAAAAAGCCGAACACTATTTTGATTATATGGTGCAGGTGCGGCGGCATCTTCATAAAAACCCGGAGGTCAGTTTTAAAGAGTACGACACCACGGAGTATATACTCCACGAGCTTAAAAAAATGGGTATCGAAATCGAAACCCCGCTGGAAACCGGATGCATCGGGGTGATTGAAGGGGGCAAACCCGGCCCGGCCATTGCCCTGCGCGCCGATATTGACGCACTTGCTATGGAAGAGGAGGGAGAGGCCAAGCAGGAATTTATCTCGGAGCGTTCCGGCGCCGCCCACTGCTGCGGACACGACGCCCATACCGCCAACCTGCTGGGTACGGCAAAAATCCTGAATGATATGAAGGGCGATATTGCCGGAAAAGTGGTGCTGGTATTTCAACCTGCCGAGGAGAAACTGCCGGGCGGCGGACGAATGATGAGGGATAGCGGCATCCTGCAAAAACACGGCGTTGAAGAAATTTACGGCCTGCACATGAACCCGAACTACAAACCGGGGCAAATAGCCGTAAAACCGGGTGCGTTTATGGCCTGTACGGTTGAGTTTGAAATTGAGGTAATTGGTAAAGGAGGACATGCAGCAACCCCGCACCTGACCATCGATCCTATTGTACTCTCTTCGCAGATCATCACACAGTTCCAGTCCATCATCAGCCGTTCACTCGATCCGACAGAACCGGCCATTATAACGATTGGGAAAATACAGGCAGGTTCGGCATTTAACGTGATTCCTGCAAAGGCGGAAATGATAGGCACCGTGCGGGCATTTTCGATGGAGACGGCACGTTTCATCAAAAAACGGATGGAGGAGATCGTCAAAAGCACCACGGAAGGGGCGGGCGGTTCTTATAAATTTGAGTTTAATGAAGGTTATCCCGCTGTGGTAAACGATGAAAACTGCACCCGGAAACTGGAAAAGGCAGCCAGGAGTATTTTAGGTGACGAAAATGTGATTAAGCTGGAAAGGCCGATGATGGCCGGTGAGGATTTTGCGTTTTACCAGGAAGAGTTTCCAGGTTCTTTTTTCTTTTTGGGAAGTGGCAGTGATGAAGCCGATTCGAAATGGAGCTGGCATCATCCAAGATATAACATCGACGAGCAGGTTTTCTTAACCGGTTCAGCACTTTTGGCAGCACTGGTTTTTGACAGGTGACCGGATTCAGACCTGCCAGAGTGCCCCGACAAACCTGTCGGGGCTCCTGGCAGAGTCTGGGGTGCCGGGGAAAGATAAGAAAAGGCCATTTTCGGGATCGTCGTCGAATACCGCAACTCTGCCAGGTCCTAACGGACTCTTGCAGGTTGCAAGACCTTTCGGACTAAACGGAGACGGCATCTTCGACTGGCAGGTTGTTGATTAAATAATTATACCGGCATAGTTTGGGAAATTCATTATAACGAACCGTGACTCTTTCAGGACCCCGACAGGTTTGTCGGGGACTCTGAAAGGTCACTCAAATTGCACCCAATTTTATGACAAAATTAGCTTTCAATAACGTACAAGGTGATCTGTTTGAACTGACAGATGAAATGATGCAACAGGGAATTGAAGGCTCACGCAAAAGTCCGCGAAAACGAATCATTCTGCCGATCCACCGTGTTCAGGAAGCCGAAGTACAACGGATGATTAATTTTCTTCAGCCGGGAACCTATATTCGTCCGCACAAACACCCGATGCCTCATGCTACAGAATCCATTGTGATGCTTCAGGGCTCCATCCGGTTTTTTACATTTGATGATAATGGAAGCCAGCTCACAACACGGATCATAAACAGCAAACCGTTTCCCGGTGTCATTGACCTCGAGCCGAATGTCTGGCACTCATTCATTGTAGCTGAACCTGATACCATTCTGTTCGAATGTAAAAAAGGCCCATACAATGCTGAGACGGATAAAGTTTTTGCAGAATGGTCACCCGTGGAAGGGAGCGTTCAGGCAGATGAGTGGATACGTTCAATGGATATGGGAAAAATTGAGCTAAAGTAATGAGGAGTGCGAAAATCTTTTGATTCTTTTTGAGAATGATAATCAGGCGGTTTACTTTGTCTAGAATATAAATGATTTGCGATAGAACGATGAACCGAATGACCGAATAACCGATTTTTCCTATTCGAAAATGGGTCATTCAGTTCATCGCAAATCACAATGATGAACAACATGTTCGTATTAACGGTGCTCTAAGTGCCTGTTAAATAAACTGGTTTACCAATGACCCGAAACATATTGATGAATGATTGATCTTTTTTTACAAAATAACCCGGACATAAAACTTTACGAGAAATCAGTTATTGAAGATGGTGGGGCCATCTTTTTTATGATCAGCGACGGGCTCCGAAAGTTTCTGGTGATCCAAAGCGGCACAGGAACGTTGGTCCAGGAAATGTTTCATGGTGAGATGCTCGAAATCGGAGGCAACAATTTTTTGAAAAGCCCGCTTTCAGCCGAAAATGCGGCTGCTTTGCGTGAGCGGTTTGCTTTTTCCCGGCCGGTTTTGATTGGTAAAATGAATTCTTATGGTTTGGGCGACCGCCTTGGCAATGCCGGCGCAGCCCATCTGAAAGCTATCCGTAAAACGACGTTCATGCCGGTGCTTGCCCAGCAGTCCATTCGTGAACTTCAGCGAACCGGCCGAACGGCACAAGAGGTGATCGATGCTGCAACCTGGGCCGTTTTCAGGGAAGGCTACCGGGATGGGTACGGAGCCGATGGCGATCACCTCAAGACCCCGGAAGATATCGATCTCATGGCAGATGCCGGATACACCATGTTTACCATCGATCCAAGTGAATTTGTGGTGAATGAGGCGATTCACATGAACAGATCAGAACTTGAAACAGAGTTGGAAAAATTGCCCTGGGATGATCTTGGCAATACACCCGATATTTTTAAAGATCAATATTTTGGACTGAAAGCAGAACTTGCCGACGGGTTTGTATTGAGCCCTTCCGAACCGGAAATATTAGCCGGAATGGTGAAATACGGTCGTGTAATTACTCACACTAAAATGATGTCAGATTACCTGCACCAAAGCTATCCTGATCATCCGGCTGAACTGGAGTTATCTGTTGATGAAACCGATCAGCCTACAACCGTTTTTGAACATTACCTGGTAGCTTCCGAGCTTAACCGGCTGAATGTGGAGCTTGTGAGCCTGGCCCCGAGGTTTTGTGGCGATTTTGAAAAAGGGATAGATTTTAAAGGCGACCTTGAGCAATTCAAGAAAGAGTACCGGCAGCATCTTGCCATCGCTGAAAAATTTGGCGGGTACAAGCTGAGTATCCATTCCGGCAGCGATAAATTTTCAGTATATGAAGCTATCGGTTCCCTTAACAAAGGTGCGGTTCATGTGAAAACTGCAGGAACCAGTTACCTGGAGGCACTCAGGTCAGTTGCAGAAGCAGATCCACCGCTGTTCAGGGAAATTCTCGACTACTCAAAAAGCCGTTTTGAAACCGATAAAAAAACGTATCATATTTCCTGTGATTTGCGAAAGGTACCGGACGGAAAAGCAATGCCTGATCACGAATTAAAAAAACTGCTGGACGATGACAATGTCCGCCAGGTGCTTCATGTTACATTTGGCTCGGTGTTAAACGGACCCGAACGGGATATCAACCGGTTTAAAGAACGGTTGATGGAATGCCTGAATCGTAATGAGCAGCTTTACGAAAATAACCTGGAAACTCATTTTGACAGGCATTTGGAGCCATTTATAAAAACTGATCTGTAACATCAAAAGATTGTTTCAAAATATCGATAATTCTTGATGGGCATATGAATACTCATGATTAGTTTAAATTAAAAATAATTAAGAATTTATCTCCTGGAAGTGATATATGAGAAATAAAGAGATCTTAAAGTATCATAAAAATATAAAGTTAGATGAATTGATAATCCGGATTAATGATTTGCTTGAACCGGCAGAAAAAGAAAGAATAGACGTATTAGCATCACAGATAAATGACACATTTCCCACTCTTTTTCTGATTGGAACACCACGCAGCGGAAGTACACTATTCATGCAATGGATAGCCAGCACAGGAGCTTATGCATATCCGAGTAATTTTATGTCGAGGTTTAATCGTGCACCCTATATATCCGCACTTATCTACGAAATGGTTACAAATCCTCAATATCAGTACTGGGATGAGTTTGCTGACATTTCAAATGAAATTGAATTCAGTTCCAGTATCGGGAAAACATCAGGATTTAAAGCACCGCATGAATTTTGGTATTTTTGGCTAAGATTTATGCAATTTCCCGATATACCTTTTAGTGAAGAGCAGTTCAGCAGGAATTTTGATTTTATTATGTTTCAGAATGAACTGAAATTATTAAAACATGCTTTTCAGAAACCGTTCATTATGAAGGCGCATATTATTGTGTGGTACCTGGAAAGTGTTTCAAAAAATTTAAAAAACATTATTTATCTGCATTTAAAAAGGGATCCTATTGATTCGGTACGTTCATTGCTGAAAGCGAGGGAGAAGTGGACAGGCAGTTTAGAAGAGTGGTTTACAGTGAAACCAAAAGAATATGACATCCTGAAAACAATGGATCCGTTTCACCAGGTAGCCGGGCAAATTTATTTCATGGACCGGGAAATTCATAGAAAAAAGCATTGCCTTGAGGATGATTATATTCAGGTTAATTATGAGGAGTTTTGTCGTGATCCGGAGTCAGTGTATGATATGATCACAAAAAAAACAGCTGAGATGGTACCTGATTTTACAATACCGGAATACAGAAGTATAAAAGAGTTTCATGTGTCTAAACCAGTATCAGATATTGATGATAAAATCCGTAAAGCGTATGATTTTTTTGAAAAAAAATATGGTATCATCAATTCAGAATAAACATTAATATCAAAACTGATTATGGCGTTTCAGAGGATAAAAAATGTAGAAATTGCCGGGTTTGCAGCCTGTGTACCTTCATATAATGAAGAAAATGAAAATCTCGAAATATTTCAGAACCGGGATGAATACCAGAGGTTTGTGGAATATACAGGAGTGGAGCGAAGGCGTAAAGCCAAAAACGGAATTTGTGCATCCGACCTGTGCCTGAAATCGGCAGAGACGCTCATTTCTGATCTGGGTTGGGATAAACAGGATATTGAGTGTCTGGTTTTTGTTTCCCACTCACCCGATTATTTGTTTCCTGCTACTTCATGTATTTTACAGGCCCGTTTGGGACTATCTACTGAATGTATGACCCTTGATATTTCTCTCGGTTGTTCAGGCTGGGTGTATGGAATTGCAACGATTGCATCACTAATTTCTGTCAGTAAATTTAAGAAAGCACTGCTACTGGTTGGTGATACAACCGGCAGCAGGAGTAAGGGGGATAAAAGTTCCTACCCACTTTTTGGTGATGCTGGATCGGCCACTGCACTTGTACATAAGAAAGGTGCAGCCGACATTTATACGCATTTGGCTACGGATGGCAATTTTTATGATGCTATTATGATAGAAGACGGCGGACACAGGAGTTTTTTTTCGGCTGATTCGCTCACTTATCGAACGTATGAAGATGGAAACGTGCGGAATCGTCTGAGTATTAAAATGGACGGGATGACAGTATTTTCGTTCGGAATTACAACCGTGCCTAGGAGTGTTAACAAATTTCTTGAAAACTTCAGCCTGGATAAAGACGAAATCGATTTTTTTGTTTTTCACCAGGCAAATATGATGATCAATAAAAAAATCCAAAAGAAACTGGGAATTCCGGAAGAAAAAATGCCCAGTGTTCTGAAAAATTACGGTAATACATCAGCAGGTTCTGTTCCATTAACGATTGTTTCGGAGTTGAGAGAAGCGATAAACAACGCAAATGAACATGAATTAAATATTTTAGCGTGTGGTTTCGGAGTAGGGCTTTCCTGGGGAACAGTTTATTTTAAACTGAAGAATGCCATCTGTTGTGAATTACTGGAGCTTTAGAAATGATACAGTTAACACAACTTTGAACTGATTTCAAGACTGACTAACATGAAAAATCTTAAAATTATTGGTGCAAGAGGATTTGGAAGAGAAGTTTTTTTTACAGCCATAGAATCTTACGGGTATAAAGAAGAGTTTATAATTGGCGGTTTTTTAGACAATCTTCCAGATGATGAAGTGTCTGCTAACTTTTATCCACCTGTATTAGGTTCAGTCGAGAATTATGTGCCCGAGGAAAATGATCTTTTTATTTGCGCACTCGGCAATGTGAAGGATAAAATAAAGTATACAAAAATGATTTTGGAAAAGGGTGGGCATTTTGCAACACTAATACATAATTCTGCGACTAAATACATAACCTCTCAAATTGGTAAAGGGTGTATTATTATGAAAGATGTCCACTTATCAGTTGATGTTAAAGTTGAAGATTTTTCAACCATCATGGTATATTCCGTAATCGGCCATGATGTAAAAGTTGGGGCCTGGTCACATATAGGTCCGTATGTGTTTATTGGCGGCGGAGCAGTTATTGAGCAAAATGCGCAGCTCCATGTTCGCAGTACGATACTTTCTGGTATAAAAATAGGTGAAGGAGCGGTTGTGGGTGCAGGCAGTGTTGTCATAAGAGATGTAAAACCCGGGATAACCGTTTTTGGGAATCCGGCAAAGGATATTGGCAAATTTAACTAAATGAATTTATTCAAGATATGACAATAGAACAATTTTCAGACTTAATTTATAGCTTGTTTGAAGTTACACCAAGCAATGAAATTACACCGGCAACTGATTTTAAAGAATTAGATGAGTGGGATTCGCTGTTAGCTCTTGAAATAATTGCGCTTATAGATGAAGAACTTGACATTAGCCTTAATGGTGACGATATCCGTAATGTAAATACTATTGAAGACCTTTATTTGGTTGTAATGAAAAAAAAGAAAGGTGAGTAATCCTTTTTCACTAGCAGGTAAAACTATCTTTGTTACCGGTGCTTCTTCAGGGATAGGCAAAATAACCGCCAAACTATGCTCCGAGCAGGGCGCACGCCTCATTATCTCGGGGCGGAACGAAGAAAGGCTGAATGAGACATTTTCTTTGCTAACAGGAGTTGGTCATGAAATAAGGCAAATGGATATATCTGAGGCTGAAAATATCACCGGGCTAATCGAATCTCTTCCTCAAATCGATGGCTTCGTGAGTAATGCCGGGGTAGCAAAGCTTTCCTCAATCAGGTTTATTAAGGAAATAGATTTAAGAAACATACTTGAAGTCAATTCAATTGCCCCGATTTTACTGACAAAGCAGCTCATGAAATCAAAAAAATTAAAAAATCCATCATCTGTTGTTTTTACATCCTCCATTGCAGGGATGTACAGTTCTACTATGGGTAACAGTATGTATTCGGCCTCAAAAGCTGCACTTAACGGGTTTATGAAAAATGCAGCCGTAGAACTGGCTGCAAAAGGCATAAGATGTAATACGGTAAACCCGGGCTTCGTGCAAACATCAATGGTTGATTTTGCACTCTTAAAGGAAGAAGAAATTGATGATATAAGGAAAAGCTATCCCCTGAAACGGTTAGGTACACCTGAAGATGTAGCTCATGGAATTATTTATCTTCTTTCAGATGCGTCATCGTGGGTTACTGGCATTACCTTAGTCATTGATGGAGGGTTTACGGCTAAATAACCTGGATATGGCTTTACTGAAATACCAAAATGCAGGAATAACCGGAATAACGGCAGCGGTACCTGCTAATCTTATTGATAATCTTAGTTATACAGATCATTTTGAAAATAATGTTGTAAAAAAAATAGTTGAAAAAATCGGGATTTATAAACGCAGATTCGTAAAAGATGGGACCTGTTCCTCCGATTTATGTTATGCTGCAGCCGAAGCTTTATTCCAGGAGATGGATTTGGATCGTAGTAAAGTTGACATGGTTCTCTTCGTTTCCCAAACACCTGATTACAGAATGCCTGCAACTTCTATTTTGTTACAGCACAGGCTGGGTCTTAGCAGGGATGTGATTGCATTTGATATAAATTTAGGTTGCTCCGCTTTTGTTTTTGCTCTGCAAACATCTTTTTCCTATTTGCAGAATACAGGAATCAATAAAGTGCTGATTTTGAACGGTGAAACCCGATCCAAAGTATATTCACCGAAGGATAGGAAAACGGCTTTTATTTTTGGTGATGCAGGTGCAGCAATACTGGTTGAAAAAGATGAGAAGTTCGGCAACAGTTTTTTTTCTTTGAACAGTGATGGGTCAAAGTCATCGTTCATTAAAATGGATGGCGGTGGGTATCGCAACCCAAGCACAATTGAAGGATTGAGGGAGAAAGTAGTTGATGAGTATGGAAATATCAGGAATGATGAACAGGGATATATGGATGGGGAAAGTGTATTCAGTTTTTTTGTGAACGAAATACCAATAGATATAAAAAGAATTCTAAAATTTTCTTCAATGGATATTCGCTCAATTGATTACTTTGTGTTTCACCAGGCGAGTAAAATTGTGAATGATTATTTGATCAGAAAACTAAAACTTAACTCTAATAAAGTACCGAAAAGTTATCCGGATTATGGAAATACATCGTCAGTATCGGTACCCCTTACAATGGTTACAGGATTGAAAGACAAACTGGCAAAAAAGAAAATACTATTACTCAGTGCATTTGGTGTAGGATTTTCCTGGGCAAGCGCTATTATTCAAACTCAGGATTGTTTTATTGGCACTGTTACGGAGATTTGATTTAAAAATATATGTGAATGGATACCGGAGTTATTTACGAAAGTGAGATTATATTCAGTAAAGAACAGGTAAGGCAATTTGCTGAAGTTACTGGTGACAAAAACCCAATTCATGTTGATGAGGTATACGCAGCCAAAACGATCTTTGGAAAGAATATTGTGCATGGAACATTGATAGAGGCAACTTTTTCAAAGTCTTTAATGCAGAACTTTCCTGGCTCCAGTGTTATAGTTATTAATAGGAATGTAACCTTTTTACGCCCGGTTTTTGTGGGTGAAACCTATGTCTTGAATTGTAAAATCAACTCTTTTGATGAGGCATCTAATACAATTTTGGTAACTAATTCAATCTTAGACACAAAGGGTAAATTTTGTGTAAGGGCCAAGTGTACGTTAAAAAACGAAACAAATATACTTGCAAAAACGGTTTAAAGCAGTAACAATCGGAACAAAATCTATACTCAGATAAGACAATAAAAAGTAATTTATCAGGTATATGGTCAGTATTTCAGAATTATACTCATTGAAAGGTAAAACCGCTGCCGTGATAGGAGGCAGCGGAGTTTTGGGAGGCGGAATGGTACAGGCATTAGCCGGTGCCGGAGCCAGAACAGCCATCTTTTACAGCGGCAACCCCGAAGGTGCAGAGGAACAAAAGGCACTGGTCGAAGAGCAGGGGGGTGAAGCAATGATTTGTAAAGCAGATGTGCGGAGTGAAGAGTCATTGAGGCAGGCGTTTCAAGAGATAGATGACGCATGGGGCAGGCTCGATATCCTGGTGAATGCACCCGGAGTGAACTCTACAACACCCGTCATGGACATTACCGAAGAAGAGTGGAACCGCATTATGGACATCAACCTGAAAGGTGCTTTTTTTGCCAGCCGGATTGCCGCTACATTGATGATTGAGAAAAAAATAGCAGGAAGTATTATCAATATTTCATCGGCTTCATCGGAAATACCTCTTTCAAAAGTATTGGTATACAGCATATCAAAAGCAGGTATGAATATCATGACACGGTATATGGCCAGGGAATGGGCACCGAATAATATTCGGGTGAATGCAATCATGCCCGGATTTTTCCCTGCAGAACAAAACAGGGAAATCCTCACAGAAGATCGAACAGCAGCTATTTTTAACCATACGATGATGGGGCGCTTTGGGGAAACGATGGAGCTTGCCGGAGCAGTGGTCTGGCTTGCATCAAATAAGGCGTCATCTTTTGTAACGGGAGCGGTTATCCCGGTCGATGGCGGCTTTACAGCGATGTCTATTTAAAAATATTGGCTTTGCACAGATTTAAAAGTGAAAAGTGAAAAGTGAAAAGTGAAAAGTGAAAAGTGAAAAGTGCTCAGAGCGTTAGCGATTCCCGCGAAGCGAAAAGCTGGAGCGGTTAGCGGCAGTCCCGATAGTGTTCGATGAGCAAACAAAGATTTCAAAATTCTAAACCCCATATCAGCAGTATTTATTTAAATAAATTATGTTAGAACATAAAAATAAACATACGAATTAATCATGAACCGAAAAGAATGTCTCGAAATCGTTGAAAGAGAAAAAGCGGTTGTCATTGTCAGGATACCCGACCCATCTCTTTTTGATCCGATTGCGGAAGCACTTTATAACGGTGGGGTACGTGTTTTGGAAATTACAATGACTGTACCAGGTGCCATTAATCTCATAAAAAAAGCCGCAGCAAGCCTTCCGGTTGATATGCTTCTCGGTGTTGGTTCTGTACTTGATGCGGTAACCGTTGAACAGGCTGTTGAAGCCGGTGCACAATTTGTGGTGAGTCCGGTAATCAAAGAAGAAGTTATCAAAAAGTGTGCAGAACTTGATAAAGCGGTAATGCCGGGTGCGTTTTCGCCCACTGAAATTCAATATGCCTGGGAGCTAGGTTCGGATGTTATCAAGGTTTTTCCGGCCAACATCCTCGGCATGGAATTTTTTAAAGCAATTAAAGCACCTCTTCCTCACCTGAAGCTGATGCCCACCGGCGGAGTCTCGCTTACAAACGGAGGGGAATGGCTGAAAGCAGGAGCTTGTGCAGTTGGAGTGGGAAGTTCTCTGGTAAGCGGTAAAGACCTGGAGAACAGGGATTTTAAAGCCATACGAGAAAAGGCAGAAACGCTCATGCAATCACTGAAATAAACCAAAAACTACAGGAGATTTACAGTATGAAGAAAATAGTAACCTTCGGTGAAATCATGCTCCGGCTGTCAACGCCGGGTTATTCACGAATTTTGCAAACCGACCATTTTATCATGACCTTTGGCGGAGGAGAAGCGAATGTAAGTGTGGCACTGGCAAACTTCGGGCTGGAAAGCTATTATGTTACCCGGCTTCCAAAAAATGAGATAGGGGAAGCAGCCCTGCAATCAGTACGCAGGTATGGTGTAAAGACCGACTATATCCTGCGCGGGGGCGAACGGTTGGGAATCTATTTCCTGGAAACCGGCGCAAGCCAGCGCCCGTCAAAAGTAATCTACGACCGTGCCGGCTCATCTGTTACGGAAATGGATTCATCGATGATTGACTGGGACGCTGTATTTGCAGATAAGGACTGGTTTCACTGGACAGGCATAACTCCGGCGCTTGGCAAAGTTCCGGCCACAACCCTTAAAGATGCATGTATAGCAGCTAAAAAAGCAGGTGTAAAGGTAAGCTGTGACCTCAATTTCCGGTCGAAACTTTGGGCAGAAAAAGAGGCTCAAGCCGTTATGAACCCGCTTATGGAATATGTGGATGTCTGTATCGCCAATGAAGAAGATGCCCAGCGAAGCCTCGGCTTTGAAGCGGGTAAAACCGATGTGGAAGGTGCACATCTCGATGAGGAAGGATATGTAAAACTCGCAAAAGCCCTGAAAAAAACGTACGGCTTTGATACCGTTGCAATTACTCTCAGGGAAAGTTTTTCCGCCAGTATGAACGGCTGGAGTGCACTTTTATACGACAATAAAGAGTGCCGGACGCCACAACGTTCCACACGCTACGAGATCAACATTGTGGACCGCGTTGGCGGCGGAGACTCGTTCGCTTCAGGCCTGATATACGGCCTTCTCACCAAGACTAACACCAAAGATGCACTTGAATTTGCCGTTGCTGCCTCTTGCCTGAAACATACCATACCGGGAGATTATAATCTTGTAAGTGTTGATGAAATTGAAAAACTGGTGACAAGTGGTGGTTCGGGAAGGGTTGAGCGTTAAAAACATCGTTCGCATATAAAAAATCATGAATGTTTTTCAATGAAATGGTAACACCTTTTATAAACGAAAATTTTCTTCTGCAGTCTGAAACGGCACGGCGACTTTATCATACTGTTGCTGTAAATCAGCCAGTGATTGATTACCACAACCACCTGCAGCCAAATGAAATATCAGAGGATATCAATTTCAGCAATCTTACACATATCTGGCTTGAGGGTGATCACTATAAATGGCGGGCAATGCGGGCTTGTGGAGTTGATGAGAACCTTATTACCGGTGATGCGACAGATCGCGAAAAATTTATCGCATGGGCTCAGACGGTTCCCAAACTACTGAAGAATCCCCTCTATCACTGGTCTCATATGGAACTTGCCCGGCCGTTTGGAATTACGGACCGGTTGCTAAATGGAGAAACGGCCGGCAGCATTTGGGATGAATGCAATGAGAAGCTTCAATCCCCTGAATTTTCATGCCGTTCACTTCTCCGCAAACAGAAAATTGCTGTTGTTGCTACTACCGATAATCCAATCGATACGTTGGAACATCATGTGAATTACCAGGCGGAAGAAAATAACGATTTTACCCTGGTGCCAACTTTTAGGCCAGATCACGGAATGAACGTGGAAGGTGGAAAACAATTTGTGCGATGGGTAAAAAAACTGGAACAGGTATCAGGTGTTCGTATCCGGAATTTCACAGGCTTTATCGAGGCGCTCAAAAAGCGTCACGATTTTTTTCACTCACTGGGGTGCCGGGCTTCCGATCATGGGATTGATGAGCCATATGCAGACGATTTTACATACAGTGGAGTAAATAAAATTTTTAAAAAAGCACTCAGAGGTAAAATAGTTAACCCTGACGACGCCCGAATATTTAAATCGGCATATCTCTATTTCTGTGGTTTGATGAACCATGAAAAAGGTTGGGTATTTCAACTTCACATAGGGGCACAACGAGATAATAACAGCCGTATGCTGAGGCAATTGGGGCCAAATGCCGGGTACGACTGTATCGCCGATATAGAAATATCCCGCCCACTTACACGCCTGCTCGACCGCCTCGATTCAGAAAGCCGTCTGCCAAAAACTGTCCTATACAACCTGAATCCTCGTGATAATGAACTTATTGCAACCATTCTTGGGATCTTTCAGGATGGTTTGACCGCCGGAAAAATGCAGCATGGCCCGCCTTGGTGGTTCCTTGACCAAAAAGACGGAATCGAAAAACATATCGAATCGCTTGCCAATATGGGAGTTCTCAGCGAATTTATCGGTATGACAACCGATTCCAGGAGTTTTCTTTCACTTTCGAGGCATGAATACTTTAGGCGGATATTCTGTAATATAATCGGTAATGATGCGGAAAATGGACTCATCCCAAGTGATTTCGGTATACTTTCCCGGCTTATTGAAAAAGTTTGCTATACAAATGCCAAAGACTATTTCAAATATGCTTTATCTGCAAATGAATAATTATTTAACCAGCCCTAAAAAGAAACTGAAATATCGATATTGCAGGTAATGATATCAGGATTGGTGGAATAATTCTTACCTGTATACCTTATACTGAAAGTGAAGTTGTAATGCCGGGTTGCGTTATTATGAATCGAAAAGTTTAATCAGAAATAATTGTATGAAAATAGAGCACGTTGCACTCAATGTTGAAAATCCACAGGCTATGGCGGGCTGGTATACAGAGAACCTTGGACTTACCATAGTAAAACAGGATCATAATGCCCCGTACATGACATTTCTTGCAGACAACAGCGGCAGGATGATGATTGAAATGTATAACAATCCGGCAGCACCGATACCCGAATACAGGAAGATGCATCCGTTGATATTACACCTGGCGTTTGTATCTGATAACCCGTCAGGAGACAGGCAACGACTTGTTGATGCGGGGGCAACTGTTGTTTCAGATGATATACTTGATGATGGTTCACATCTGGTTATGCTGCGGGACCCCTGGGGAGTTTGTATCCAGTTATGTAAAAGGGCAAAACCGTTGATTCTTTAAGAGGATCGAATAAATAGCATTTCTGCATTAACTTTAAATCAAACAAAATAATCACAAAATGAACATTTTCGATATTAATGCTAATAATGGACGCCGCTTTCCGGCCAGGCGCCTCACAAAAAACATTGCGGGAGGGGTTTCGTCTATTAAAACCGAAAATTTTTGTATGGGAATTGTGCAGTTGGATCCTGATGGCGGACAGGTGCCCTGGCATAATCATCCCGAAGAAGAGGTTTATTTTATCCTTGAAGGAAAGGGTGAGATGTGTATCGGCAATGAAAAAAAAGAAGTTGTGGGCGGCCAGGCTGTATTTATTCCGCCCAATACATTTCATCAGCTTACCAATATTGGAAAAACACCACTCAAAATGATATACTGCTACGGCCCGGCAGGCGATGTAGACCATTGGAAGCAGGAGCTTGAAGGTACACTGCCGAAAGCAGGTGTGGATGTTCCGCCGCTTCCTGAGGGTGCCTGGCCCCAATGTACTGATGCACCTTGAATGTTTTGCAAGGTTTATCAAAGCACAATTGTAATTGTTTTAAGATAATGTTAACGTTTTCATAAACTATAGCCGGTTCAGCCGGCAGCTAAATTTTTAACCTGAAATTATATGGATATTCTGTTATGACTGACCAGCTTAAAAGCCATACCATTGGTATAATTATGAATGGTGTCACCGGCCGAATGGGTACCAACCAGCACCTGCTGCGTTCTATTGTACCGATTATGAACCAGGGCGGGGTAAAAATCAGTGACAATGAAACCATTATGCCAAAACCCATTTTAGTTGGGCGAAGCAAATCAAAACTTGAAAAACTGTCTCAGGAGTCCGGGGTTAAAGAATGGACAACAGATCTCGATTCTGTGTTGCAGGATAAACAGTACCAGGTCTACTTTGATGCCCAGCGAACCGACCTTCGTGTTGAAAGCGTTAAAAAAGCCGTTGCCGCAGGTAAACACATTTATTGTGAAAAACCATCAGCAGTTACAACCGAAGAAGCTGTTGAACTCTATAAAGTTGCAAATGATGCCGGTGTAAAACATGGTGTGGTACAGGATAAACTGTGGCTGCCGGGACTGGTAAAATTACGTCAGTTGCGTGATCAGGGTTTTTTTGGTGAAATTGTATCAGTAAAAGCAGATTTCGGATATTGGGTATTTGAGGGCGACACCATACCGCCCCAAAGGCCGTCATGGAACTATCGCAAGGAAGATGGCGGTGGTATTATCCTGGATATGTTTTGTCACTGGCGTTATGTAATTGACAATTTATTCGGGGATATCAAGGCTGTATCCTGTATTTCTGCCACCCACATCAATAAACGATGGGACGAGGCCGGGAATCCATACAGCGCGACTGCCGATGATGCCGCATATGCCATTTTTGAGTTGAAAAATGGAGTGATTGCTCAATTTAATGCATCCTGGGCTACAAGGGTGCGCCGCGATGATTTACTTACCGTTCAGGTTGACGGTACAAAAGGATCTGCCGTTGCAGGCCTCAGGGACGTATGGGTTCAGCCGTATGGTGCAACACCCAAACCTGTTTGGAATCCTGATATTGAAAAGGAAATCGATTTCCATGCCGGATGGATGAAAGTTCCCCAGCAGCAAACGTTCGACAACGCCTTTAAAATTCAATGGGAATTATTTCTCAGACACGTAGTGCTTGATGAGCCGTTTCGCTGGAGCCTGCTAGAAGCCGCAAAAGGCAATCAGCTTGCCGATATCGGTTACGAAGCGTCCGAAAAAAGGCAATGGGTTGAAGTGAAAGATTTGGTGTGATTTAGTGGAGTGAAAAGTGAAAAGTGAAAAGTGATATATAGATCTGGATAATTTAATTGATTATCTGCAATAACCGGTGGCTTCGTTTTAAAATGTTAACTATATAACCTGTTTTTCGTCTATTGTTTAATGTGGGTATAATACAAAAGGGAATCCTTTTCACTTTTCACTTTTCACTTTTACCTTCCCATCAATTCAAATTTAATTAGATTTGACGAACGAATGATTATCGATAATAAACTGACCACTGCTGACTTAAAAACCAAGCTGGAACAAGTGTGGCAACATTCTGCTCATAAAATCCACCTGATCCGGAAAGAATTTGACACCGCTAAAGGTTCTCCCGTATTTACCGAAAATGGAAAATATACCACAAGGGGATGGACAGACTGGACACAAGGTTTTCAGTTCGGTTCGGAAATTTTGCAGTTCGATGCCACGGGGGAACATGAATTTCTGGACATGGGGCGCAAGGCAACGTTAGAGCTGATGGCGCCACATATTACTCACACCGGAGTACACGATCACGGTTTCAATAATGTTAGCACCTATGGTGCACTTCGCCGTCTCCATGCCGAGGGTAAAATTGAATGTGACAACTGGGAGCTGGAGTTTTACAATCTTGCCCTCAAAATTACCGGTTCGGTTCAGGCAATCCGCTGGACATCCACTGGCAGAGAAGAAGAAGGATTTATTCATTCCTTCAACGGCCCTCACTCCCTCTTTGTTGATACGATAAGAACCGTTCGTGCCCTTGCGCTTGCATACAAGCTGGGTCATGTGCTCTTTGGTGAAAATGATAAAAAAATTCCGCTTCTTGGCAGGCTTATTCATCATGCCAAAGCTACCGCAGAATACAATATCTATTATGGAGAGGGCCGCGACAGCTACGATATTCGGGGGCGAACGGCTCACGAAGCGGTATTTAATACAAAAAATGGTCAGTTCAGATGCCCGAATTCTCAGCAAGGCTACTCACCATTCTCTACATGGACACGCGGCCTTGCATGGGCTATATGCGGTTTTCCGGAACAGCTCGAATTTTTGAATATTGTGGATGATTCATCACTGGAACCATATGGTGGAAGAGATTCAGTTACGGCAATGATGCTGAAGGCAGCCAGGGCAACCTGTGATTTTTATATTGAGAATACCTCCAAAGACGGAATACCTTACTGGGATACAGGTGCACCAAACCTTCATAAACTGGGTGATTATACAAAAAATGACGCTGACCCCTGGAATAAATATGAACCTGTAGACAGTTCCGCGGCTGCCATTGCGGCTCAGGGGCTGTTGCGGCTGGGGCAGTACCTGGAAAAATCCGGAGATACCGGCGGAGCAAAATACTGGCAGGCCGGGTTAACAGTTATCGGAACCCTTTTTGATGAGCCGTACCTGAGTACTGATGACAGCCATCAGGGTTTGCTTCTGCATTCGGTATATCACCGGCCAAATGGCTGGGATTATATACCTGAAGGCCGGAATGTACCGTGCGGTGAATCGAGTATGTGGGGGGATTACCATTTGCGTGAGCTCGCACTTTATCTTACACGAATCCTGAACCGTGAGCCGTATTATACTTTTTTTAACG
Organism: Balneolaceae bacterium; assembly: GCA_007694095.1. Taxonomy (GTDB): domain Bacteria; phylum Bacteroidota; class Rhodothermia; order Balneolales; family Balneolaceae; genus Rhodohalobacter. Next base: position 23,433 of record RECI01000227.1, read on the forward strand.
GGATTGAGGAGGATTTAAGATGAGGCCTGCAGCACTCGTTACGGGAGGTTCAAGAGGTATTGGATTAGCAGTTTCCAGGATGTTATGTGAGAAAGGCTATGATGTGGCTGTCAATGGAGTGCGGGACGAAAGCCAGGTTAGAGATGTGCTGGATGATTTGAGATCCATAGGCACAAGTGTTATCTATTGCCGTGGCGATGTTGGTGATCCTGAACAACGAAAGCTGATGGTGGATCAGTTGAAGGATTCATTTGGCCGGCTGAATGTTTTGGTGAATAATGCCGGAGTTGCACCGAAAGAGCGATTGGATCCGCTCGAAGCTACGGAAGAAAGTTACGACCGAGTCATGAGGATCAACCTGAAAGGGCCGTATTTTCTTACCCAGGCAATTGCAAACTGGATGGTTCAGCAAAAAAAAGCGAACCGGGAATACAGGGGTACGATTGTAAATATCGGTTCCATTTCCGCAACCATCGTATCAGCGAACAGGGGAGAGTATTGTATTTCAAAAGCAGGTTTTGCGATGCACAGTAAAATCTGGGCTGTGAGGCTGGGGGAATTCGATATTCCGGTATATGAAATAAGGCCAGGCGTCATCAAAACCGATATGACATCAAAAGTCCAGGAAAAATACGACAAGCTTATTGCCGAAGGGTTAAACGTACAGCCGCGATGGGGTTATCCTGACGATGTAGCCAAAGCGGTTGATGCCCTTGCAGACGGCAAGTTTCCATTTTCAACCGGTGATGTTTTCATGGTTGATGGGGGGATTTCAATCCAAAGGCTCTGAATGATTTGCGACAGACGGAAAAACCGATTTTCATCATACTCAGATACCGGTAAACCGGTTCATCGCAAATCAAACAAAGTACAAATTATTGGTCTTCACCACGCTTTAATCGACTAACCATTTCAGTAAATTGGGATGAATGAGAAAAAAACAAATATCACCGCAGCAGATGGAAATGAAGCCGAAAAATATGGTGGAAAATGGTACCTGCTTATTTCAACACTTCTGATATTTGCCGTTTTATGTTTTCTGCCGCCACCGGAAGGGCTGAGCCGGGAAGGATGGCTGACCGCTGCCGTTGCCCTGCTAATGGCTGCATGGTGGGTAGGTGAGGTAATCCCGATATTTGCCACAGCTCTTTTGCCGCTTGTACTATTTCCGGTTTTACAAATATCGCCGATCGGGGAAACTGCCGCACCTTACGCCCACCCAATGATTTTTTTATTCATGGGAGGTTTTATCCTTGCTATCGCCATGCAGCGCTGGAATCTTCACCGGCGTATTGCACTTAATATCATCACATTGATCGGTTCAAAACCACGTCATATCATTGGGGGTTTTATCATATCATCAGCGTTTATGAGTATGTGGGTAAGCAATACGGCTGCTACAATCATGATGCTGCCCATCGCTTTGTCGGTAATTGAGCTTACAAAGAACAAAATATCACCCACGGCTGAAGATATGAAACAGTTCAAAAATTTTGGCCTGGTACTGATGCTGGCAATAGCATTCTCAGCCAGCGTTGGAGGGCTTGGCACGGTGATAGGCACTCCAACCAATGCTCTCTTGATTGCATTTGTTGATGAAGCATACGGAATTGAAATTTCTTTCGCAGAATGGATGATGATTGGATTGCCCGTTGTGGTGCTCGGGTTACCCGTTATTTTTTACACACTTGCAAACATTGTGTATCCGGTAAAACTGAAGGCGCTTCCGGGTGGACCTGAATACCTGAAAAGTGAACTGGCAAATCTTGGCCAATTATCTTCATCCGAAAAAAGGGTGGCCATTATTTTTGTTTTGGTTGCGGTTATGTGGCTAACAAGGCCGCTGATTTCAGATTTTGTTCCGGGCATCTCCGATGCTGGAATTGCAATTTTTGGTGCGTTGATCTTATTCATTACACCATCAAAATCGAAGTCGGCTTTGTTTTTAATGAATTGGAAATCTGCAGAGAAACTGCCATGGGGAGTACTGATCCTTTTTGGAGGTGGCCTGTCGCTTGCTGGTGCTATTCAGCGGACAGGCCTGGCAGAATGGATTGGGGGCTATTTCACGGTGATTGGCGGCTGGCCGGTACTCCTGATCATTTTTGCCATATCGTTTGTCATTATCACATTTACCGAAATGGCAAGTAACTCGGCAACAGCCGCAGCTTTTTTACCGATAATGGGGTCGGTTGCCGTTGCAGTTGGCATGCATCCATTGTTGTTGGCTATCCCGGTTGCTGTTGTTGCAAGCTGTGCGTTTATGCTGCCGGTTGCCACACCTCCAAATGCCATCGTTTACGGAAGCGGGCTGATTTCCATACCGGAAATGGCAAAAGCCGGCTTTCTCTTGAATATCTTCTTTGCGCTACTGGTTTCCCTGTTGGCATATTTTCTGTTTTCGATGATACTTGGCATAGATGTAAATGTTATTCCGGATCATTTTCTTTTATAAATAATCCCCTGCTCAAACGGCCAGCCGCATAATATTAGAAGCAGGCCGGATATGATGCCATCATCACTTGTTACAAATCCGTGCTTCTGTGGCTACCCTAAAAAAGATTTCACCAGAACCAAATCATCACAATAACTGGCTATTCTCCTATCAACATGAATTAATAAGGGTTAAAAAGTCCCGGCTGATCGTGTGGATGATCCAAAGCAAATGCTGATATTCATCGAATCTGTAATCAGGAATCACTCCAGATGAATACTGAAACCTGTTTTCTGATTGCCGGCCATTACACTGCAATCACACTGTTCAAGAACCGGGTTTCCATCCTCGTCAGGATATGAAAGCAAATCGGAAATAATATTAAAGTATAAAACTGCAGACTCACCGGGTTTCAAACTGACTTTCTCAAAATGTTTAAGCTCTTTCACTGGGCGTGTTATTCGGCCAACATTTACTGAAATAAACCAAAGCACAGTTTCTGTGCCTTCTCTTTCTCCTGAATTGGTTACTGTTAACCTTGCAGAGATTCTTCCGTCAGGAGTCATGGACTCGGAGCTTAGCTTCAGTGAAGAATATGTAAAACAGGTATAACTTAATCCGTACCCGAAAGGAAACAATGAAGGAGAATCATCTGTTTGAATGATGTGATTAGCTTTCTCTGAATCATAGAAATAGAGATTGCTCTTTTTATGATTGTAAGGTAGAATGTGGTGAGGATGCATCGGGTATGAGAATGGCAGTTTACCGGATGGATTCACTTTACCGCTGATTACGTTGGCAATGGCTTCAGCTCCTTCAAAACCGGGAAGGCCACAGTGAAGAACGGCATCCGTTTTGTCCAGAATGCCGGTGATGAGACGAGGCCTGCCCTGAACCAGCAGCAGTATTGTGGGGGTGTCGGACTCAAGGATTAGTTTTAGCTCTTCCTGTTGTTGATCTGGCAGGGTCAGATCATTGATATTGCCTGCAAATTCGCAATAGGGCTCTTCCCCTCCGGCATAAATAAGAAAGTCCATTGTGTTAAGTGTATCAATAAATCGTAACTGATCGGCTCGGGATGAGTCTGAATTAACCGGTATTTCATCCGGACCGACAGGTCGATCCTCTCTTCGGTAATACGGCCCTCTTCAACCAGTTCGAGAAGGCTTGTGTTAAACTGCAAATGGAGCGGTGTCAT
>RECI01000324.1 GCA_007694095.1 Balneolaceae bacterium
TAATGGTGTAGAACTTTTGAAATCGCCCTCGCAAAGTTTTTTGCTGCAGGTGGATGGTGCCGTAGCCAGAGTTCAGGCTCAATTAACTCCAGTTCCATAACGACCCAGCGCCCTTCATTGTCGAGAACCATATCTACGCGACCATATCCCGGAGCTGGATTACACGCCGCCATTGCACGCTCCGCAAGTTCGATCTGTTCTTTTGTAGGAGTGTATTTATGGACAGTACCTCCATGATCGTCCTGTACACGAAAATCACCCTGTTTTGCAACTTTACGTACAGCGTGTGTATAAAGGCCGTCAATAATCATCAGTGTGTCTTCTCCCGAATTCACAACGTCCTCAATAAAGGGTTGAAATAAAAAAGCCTCGTTGGTTAGCAACTGTTCAATCACCTGTTGAATTTCAGTGGCATTTTTATGACTAAACCGGTAAGTATGACGTGCCGCACCGGAGATACACGGTTTAATAATCCCCTCATCCCGGCCGGTCTCTTCAAGTAACTGATGAAGATTAATCTTTGATCCTTTTTCAATAAACACCGTTTCCACAACCGGCACACCCAGATCATGCAGATCAGCCAGGTAATGTTTATCGAGGTTCCATAGAATGAGTGAAGCATCATTTAAAAGAATGGTATCATCTTGCACCCTGTCGAGCCAGGAGATAAATTCAGTTATCCGTTCAAAATAATCCCAGGTAGTACGGAACACTGCGCATTTGAAACCACTCCAGTCAACATCTTTTCGCGCCCAGTCAATCCGCATAGATGTTAACCCTATCTCATCCAGTGCTTCTTGCAAGTAATAATCATCGCAAAGGATATTGTTTAAATACCAGTCCTCTTTGGGAGCGGCAGTGGCAGTGTACCTCTTTTCTGTGAGCAGTGCAACGTCGGAGTTATTCTGATTCATATTAGGCCAGGTAGATTTATTAATTCGTGTATGTTTTGAGCAGGTATGTAAATGGCGCCTTCCGGTTTTGTTTTTAAATCCAATTCAAAATCCATCAAAAATCCCAAAAATTGATAGTATTATCCTTTTAAAAATATTCAGGTTCACCATGTGTGCAATCAGCAAAACAAAAAAACAGAAGAATAAATATTGGTAACTGAACAAAATTTTCTGCAAAGCTTTAATCCCTTTCCAGGTGCTGTTTCCAATACTTACGGCCAACGAATTATCATTTGTCGCTGAGTGAACGATAGAATCGGAAAGATCTGGAAATCTTAATAATCTGGCAATGATTCCGGAGTGATGCATTATATGGACAGTCTTGATATTCAGGCCGGATATCAACAGGTATGATGTGCTCATGATATAAAAAAACCTGACAGATAACGTCCCCGATGTAACCAAAAGCATCCCCCCGTGAAACAGTAAACCAAGTATTATGGTCAACCGTGTCAATCCTGGAATCAAAACAACAATTCCAAGCAGGCACTCTGTTAAAATCGTGGCCACGCCTAAATAAGTTGCTACTGTTAGATCATCAACAGGAACGTATGAAGCATATAATGACACATTAAAAATATCCCTGAAAAAATAATCAAAATATTTACCGTTCCACCAATCGGGATCAAATATTTTATTGCTTGCAGCTCCAAGATAAAGCAGTGAAATCTGTATGCGGAATATAGTTGTTTTACCCCTGTAAAATCCGATCAGAACCAACAGACATGCGACGAAAGTTAATGAATTGCTGAACAGATTTTTAGAAGAGAAAATTATTAACAAAATGATAAGACCGGATAGCAGGCTAAGCAATTGGTAATTACCTCTTCTCAGAAAAACAAGTAATATTGAAATCAACAATACTCCTGCAGCGAATGAAAAGACAAAAAAGGGAACAGAATCGATAATTTTTAAAAATGGAAGGAAGGGTAACCCGGAAACCGAAACTATAAAAATTCCCGGATGAATGAATAGCACATACAAAAGGAGGGCCTTTAATGAAATGACGATATGAGGAGGCAGATCAGTGTTCAGGAATAATCTCATCTTTCGGCCAAATCCAGGTTTCTTTTCTGTGCCCATTTGTTATGTATGAAATTTCTACGTTTGCTTCATCCTGAGCCCCGTAGGTTGTTTCATACTGCCTGACAATCGAAATTAGATTATGTATGCTTCTGTTTTCTCTTCCTTTCTGATTTTTTCTATATCTTCTTCTTATTTCATCGCTATTCAGATCATTATCCATGATAACCACACGGATTTCATAAAGGGAGATTTCATCATAAGGTGCCCAACAAAAATATTTCGATTCAGTAAATTTTCCCGCCAGGATTCCAATCACCTGAAATGAAAAAAATAACACCAAAAATAAACCTGCACCTGTAATCTTTCTTTTCATAAGCTGATTTTAATGCTATAATAAACAGAAAAAAAATGACGACACCCAAAATTCAGGACTGATTCATTTTTTTCAGCGCAAGAGGTTTTATATAGCCGAAAAATGTTGATAGTCCCAAAAGGGAGTTTGTTTTTTTTAAACCTGACGGTACTCATAGTTTTTAGAAAAAAATTATTCAGTTCCATGAAAAAAAAGATAGCTCTGATCGGCTGCGGGATTTGGGGACAAAATATTCTAAAAGAACTGTTGAACCTGCATGCCGAAACAGTAGTTTATGAATCAGATTCTGGCCTTAAACAGAAAATACTTGATCTTGGAGCTGCAGGTTTTCATATCGGCCTGCCATACCCTGAACATTATGACGGAATCATAATAGCAACCCCTTCTTCCACACACCGATCAATAATTGAAACATTGGCACCGTCAGGTATTCCTGTATTCTTGGAAAAACCTCTTACAACAACTCTTGCAGATGCAATGGCTCTCGAGAAGATATCACCGGATAACATATTCCTAATGCATATCTGGCTTTATCATCCCGGAATCCAATTGTTGAGAGACATTGCCCGGTCAGGCGAACTCGGACGAGTTTTAAGCATTAGATCCACGAGGGCAAACTGGACAAGCCCGAGAAAGGATACCGACAGTGCCTGGAATTTATCACCCCATGATATTACGATTGCAAAAGCAATTTTGGGCTATCTGCCCGAACCAAAATCAGCAGTGGCGGAGCGTCATAACGGCATCATCAGAGGTATTATGGCCATACTTGGAAATGATCCATATGTTGTATTTGAAGTTTCCAACCGTTATGAACGCAAAATAAGGGAAGTAAGGGTTCATTTCGAGAAAGGCATCGCTGTTCTGGAAGACGAAAAAACCGGACATGTGAAAGTGATTCGCGGTGACGCATACAGCGAAATGAAAGATTTGAAAATTGAACTCAGAACGTTTGACAAAACTCCTCCACTTCATCTTGAAATCAGGGAATTTCTTCACTATCTGGATGGCGGTTCGCCTCCACGAAGCAGTTTTTCCGATGGCCTGGAAGTCATAAAAATTATTCATAAACTGGTAGAATTAACAAAATAATCTTTATGAGTGCTAAAGAAGCTACAGTTATTGTACCGACAACCGGGGACAGAGGTGCTCTGCTGCCCTATTCTGTTGGCAGTATTCAAAAACAAACCCTACAGGATATTGAAATCTTTATTATTGGTGACGGGGTAACAGATGAGACCAGGGAAATCATCAATAAACTTGAAAAAGAAGATTCGAGAATTACGTTTTTTGACCATCCGAAACATGAGCGGCGAGGTGAACCTTACAGGCACCAGGCGCTTCAGCAGGCCAAAGGCAGGATGATATGTTACCTGTGTGACAGGGATTTAATGCTGCCGTATCATCTTGAAACAATGAAAGGTCTATTGATGGATTATAATTTTGCATCGACCACATACATCGATGTTCGTGCAGACCAAAGCCTGAACATTGACCAGTATATCGGATATTACGGGCCTGCTTCCGAAACCAAACAAGGCCAGTTTAAAGCGGGTATATCTCTTTCCAATACAGGCCATACACTTGAGCTGTATCATAAGTTACCTTATGGATGGCGAACAACACCCAAGGACAAATTTACAGATATATACATGTGGATTCAATTCCATTCACATCCTGAATGCAATGCCTATTCCCACACAGAACCAACCATCATGTATTTCAAACGCGGTCATTTTCCGGGGGCATCTGTTGCAGAGAGAGAAAAGGAATTGGCACATTGGGCACCGGTAATCACCTCACAAAAAAATATTGAGCATATTAAAGACAAGGCTTTTAGAGGGCTGTTAACCGAGAGACACCTGTTCAAAGTATTTAAACGACAAATCAGGAAAACAAATATCGTAATCAGGGGTTACCGGATCAGCGAGGTTCACTCAAAGATTTTTCAAAAGGCTGCCAGGCTCCTAAAGAAGCTTTAAGGCCGGCAAGTGTGGGGAAATCCTGGGCTCTTTCAGATAAGATCACTTCTGAAACCGGCCAAGGTATGCCAAGATCCGGTGCATTCCAGACTACACCCCAGTTATCATCTTTTCCATAATCTGCGTAAGCCTCAGATACCGATTGCAGATGAATGGAAGGTTCAATAAAATACCAGCCGTGCAACAACCCTTTTGGAAAGGTAATTGCAGCCATATCTTCTTCAAACAACTCATATAACGACATATATCCTTCCGTTGGTGATCCCGGCCTGATATCTTTCAGGCCAACCAGACAATGCCCCGTAAGAAGGCAAAAGTATTCGTCATGCCGTTTATGAAGATGCATGCCCCTAAACACATTCTTTTCTGATTTAACAACACTCCATTGTACCGGTTTGATACAGGTACCCCAATATTCCTGGAATATTTCAGAAAATGATCCCCTGTAGTCTTTATTTTCTTTGATTTTGATCAGTTCCGTCTGGTAAATTTCATCCCCAGCTATCAATCCTGAAATTTTATTCATGAATCTTAATATTTAAATGTCCTGGTGAAAATTTATGATAAACTATTTGAAGAATGAGAGACAAAGATTGGAACTTCCCTGATGTAAATATGATATTGAAAACAGAAATCAATCCTTTTCCCATTGTGGAAAATATCACATTGTTTGGAAAAAACAACTCTCCAATCCGATTACTTTGAGCTATCAGTATCAAGTATTGAGATGTAAGCCATTGAGGATCCAATACCAACTCAGCAACTCAATTGCTGATTACGAATACACGAATTTTCCAGTAACTACATTAATGACAATGCTGGTGCGCTTCCGACCAAACCGTTCCCGGAGGACAATCCACCCGCCCATCTCCGCCAGATAAGGACGTTACCAGCAGCAAAATGCCCAGTATAAGAACTACGGCAAGTCCCACAATACCGATTACAGATATGGATTTTTTCGCTTCTTTGCCCATATGACAGTTTTTAAATTTCTTCCCGCTCCCACAGTGGCAGGGAGCGTTTCGGTCAGGCGTTTTTGGCATGATTTCTAAAATGTTGGCTCTATTTCAATTTTTCAGAAGATAAGATTATTTAGAGGCGGATGGGAGTAAGATTTTAACCGTTTTAGATTAAATAAGATTATTATCTTTTACTTTATAAATTAATTGCAGAACAAAATAGTAAAACAATTTGGATATAGATTTTTTTGATAAACACAAAACCAGAGAAGACGTTCTAAAATACTTAACAGCACATCAAGACAATGACCTTTATAAAAAAGTTCTGGATGAATTTTTTTACGAAAATGAGCTTAAGTTTTTACAGGCTGAATTGGTTTCGCTTCAGCAATGGGTCCAAGGAGAAGGAAAAAAAATAGCTGTACTATTTGAAGGCAGAGATGCTTCCGGAAAAGGTGGTACTATTAAAAGATTTGCAGAACATCTTAACCCAAGATATATGCGCGTTGTGGCGCTAAACAAACCCACAGAAATCGAAAAAAAACAATGGTACTTCAACAGGTACATTAAAAAGCTACCCAATGCCGGCGAAATTGTGTTTTTTGACAGAAGCTGGTACAACAGAGCAGTCGTTGAGCCTGTTATGGGTTTTTGTACGAAAGAACAATACGAACGTTTTATGACACAAGTATCAGAGTTTGAACATATGCTCTATGAGTCTGATACAAAAGTTATCAAATTTTGGTTCTCGATAAGCAAAGAAACCCAGCAGGAACGCTTTACAAGCAGGCTCAATAATAACCTGAAAAAATGGAAATTTAGCCCGGTTGATGAAAAGGGGCAGCAGCTATGGGACACCTATACATATTATAAAGAACAAATGTTTAGCCGCACCCACCACACTTTTAGCCCCTGGATTATTGTTAAGTCAAATAACAAAAAAGCAGCCCGACTCGAGAGCATTAAATACGTATTAAGTCAATTTGAATATGAAGGTAAAGGGGAAAACTATCCTGCCCTTTTTACAGACCCGAACATTGTCGATAGATTTTTTAGAATGGCCAAACAAACTGATATATAAGCTCTCAACCATATGAATAAAACAAAACTGGCACCCAAAGAAATGAAAGCCTTTAGCACAAAAAAGGGGCTACTGGCTTTGCTCTCAGACAGTAAGCTAAACCCATCAAAGGCTGTAGAATTTGCTAAATATGAAAAAAGAATTGAGCAGCTTCAGGAAGAAAT
>RECI01000178.1 GCA_007694095.1 Balneolaceae bacterium
AAAAGTGAAAAGTGAAAAGTGAAAAGTGAAAAGTGAAAAGTGAAAAGTGAAAAGTTGGAGCGTGTAGGTGCCTAAAATAGGTTGACATAAATATACACTCAAAACCAATTTATTTATGTCAAAAAAATATCTTCGGCAACGCCGATCATTTTCACCTACCTTACGAAAGCAAATTGTTGGGTTCATTGAATCCGGCAAACTCAGTGTAACAGCGGCATCTCGTGAATACATGGTTTCTACGACCAGTATTTACCGTTGGATTCACCGCTACTCAACCTATAATAAAAAAGGAAACGTACTTGTGGTAGACAAACACACTCAATTGGAAAAAATCAAGAATCTTCAACAGAAAATCGCCGAGCTTGAACAGGCCGTTGGCCACAAGCAGATGCAGATCGATTACTACGAGAAGTTTATCGATTTGGCCAGTGAGGAGGTTGGTCAGGATTTAAAAAAAAAGTACGCCACCGATGCTTCCAGTGGTTCTTCGAAAACAAGCAAACGGTTCCCTGGAAAATGAAACAGATGCTTGACTGGCAAGGAATCTCCCGTCAGGGCGCCCACCAGGGCATTGCCCGGATGCGTAAAGCCCAGCGGGACATGCTCGATACGGTAGAGCTGGCCGGTGAGGTTCGCTCGAAGCATCCCCGAATGGGATGTCGCGACATCTACCATGCCGCGATCGGGCAGATGCCTCGTGGGCGCGACTGGAGCGAGCAGCTGCTGTTGAACTGTGGGTTTCGCGTGAAAACCCCTCCACGCTCATTTACCCAGGCTGGCAAGAATATCTGTGCCAACCTGATTGAGGGGATGAGCGTTAGCGGCGCGAACCAGGTGTGGCAAACCGATATCACCTACGCGTGGGCCGGTGGCCGCTGGTATTACATCAGCTTTGTGATCGATGTGTATACCCGCCAGATCCTTGCCAGCCACTGCAGCCGGGATCTGAGTGCGGCAAGTCAGGTTCACTGCCTGGCTAAAGCGCTTGCCAGCCAGAAAGGCAAAGAGTTGAGCAGGTTGATCATTCATAGCGATCGTGGGGTTCAATATACCAGCGATGAGTATAAAAGTTACCTTAGCCGATGGGGGTTATCCCATAGCATGGCTCAGTATGCCTGGCAGAATGCCTACTGCGAGCGGGTCAACGGTACGATCAAGAACAACTACCTGGCTTTTTACACGACCGATACCTACCGGTCATTGTGCCGGGGAGTTGCCAAAGCGGTGCGGTTGTACAACCGCAGCAAACCCCACCGGGAGCTTCCATCGAGATTGTCACCGGATCAATTTGTCAAAGAGCTTAATCAGGGTGGCCACCCTGATTATCGCGTCAACATTTGGTCGAAGTTAACTTCGACCAAAATGTTACATGTTAACTAAAAACGTCAACCATATTTAGGCATCAACAGCGGAGCGACAGTCCCGACTTGCTTGTCGGGATGAAAAGCAGGAGTGATAGCGACAGTTTCGCCTCCTTGTGTTGAAAAGTGGAGAAATTGATTAGGTAAAACCTTTTTTGGTTGGACATTTTTGCGAATCGGTTCGTCTGTTTTAAGCAATGCCATCACCCAGAGGATCGGTTTTTGGGTTTTCTTATCACTTATACCGGCTTTCATCACCAATAATTTAGAGACCTGACTATCATTTATTACTCCGTGTCAATATATCAACACTCAGAATAAATACGAATACCCACTTGCCAGAATGAAGATAAGGTATGTAATTTATCGGAATGCGTCCTCAAAGTGAGTAATTTTATGCTCTCCAGTCTTATTTTCTATGATGGAAATAATGTCGAAACGTACGATAGCCGTCTCCATTTTACGTTCATATATCCAGGCTTCGGCAGCCATTTTAATTTTGGCTTCTTTGGCTGGTGTCACAAATTCTTCGGGATGGCCAAAATAAGTGCCTGTTCTGGTTTTTACTTCAACAAAAATAATCCACTTTGTATCGGTGGCTACAATATCTACTTCTGCCTTTTCAAAAAAATAGTTACGGTCGAGAATGATCCATCCCTTTTCTTCGAGATAAGCAGCTGCGAGATCTTCGCCCCTGTTCCCGATTTTTCTTGTCGATTCGCTCATGCCTTCTTATCTCCGGCTGTTACTGTTTTACCCTTAAGAGATTGATGTGCCTCAGCCAGTTTTACGAGATGTTTCAGAAACGTGAGATTTTTCTTGTTGATATAGGGTAAAAGGGCTTTCGTAAAACGTTCAAACATTTCAAGAAATTCAATGAAATCCTCTATTCTTTGTTTGAATTCCGCTTCTTCCGATTGATCTTTACCTGCCTCTCCGAAAGGCTTTAAAAATTCAATCAGGTTCTCTTTGATAGGATCGATTTCGCGCTGGTGCCTCTCCCTGATCAAAATGGCTACAATGTTCCAGACATCTTTTTCGGCTGTGTAAAAATCTTTTCTTTCACCTTTAAAATGTACTTTCTGGATCAACTGCCAATTAAGCAAATTACGCAGGTTCATATTTGCATTACCACGGCTTATGCTCAGCTGCTGCATAATCGTGTCGGTATCGAGAGGCTTGCTTTCGGCATACAGAAGCGCATGTATCTGTGCCATGGTACGGTTGATACCCCATGCCGATGCCATTTCACCCCAAAGCAGAACGAACTGGTCAATAGCTTGCTGATGTGTTTCTGTTTTGGGGTGTTCCATGGGAGGCCTTGAACCGGCACTTAGTCAGCTTTTAGAGCTGAATTTTCCGTTTTAGCGGTTTCAGCCGGTTTTTCATTTTTGGAAGAACCATTGGTTCCGTTTGCCTGGTTCCCGTTTTTATAATCGGTAACATACCAGCCGCTGCCTTTGTATACCACACCGCCACCTCCGCTGATGATCCGTTTTACTGCAAGGCCGGTAGTGGGACATGTTTTCAATGCATCTTCATTGATACTTTGGGTGTATTCAAAAACCGATCCGTCTTCTCGTTTGTACTCGTATGTTGGCATAGTTCAATAAATTCTTGTTAAGTTTTCAGATAACTGTTTTATCAGCAGAAAACGTGCCAAAATGTTGAAAAAAACAGAACCTGTCATTTTGCCTATCAACAGCTTACATAACAGTTATCGGAAGTTCCGTTAAATTGCAGTTAGCAGCTCAGCTAAGTGATGAAAGTCCGTCTTTTAATCGCAGCATTGCTTCCCTGAGGTCATCCATAGATACTGCATAACTCAATCTTATGCCATCAGGTTCCCCGAAAGCGTCACCCGGAACGGTTGCCACTCCATGCTGTTCGAGCAGGTAAAGTGCCAGATCTGTGGATGTATTGATTTTTTCACCCTCGGGTGTATGTTTGCCAAGAAATACATGAATGTCGGGAAATACATAAAATGCTCCTGACGGAGAAAAGCATTCAACACCTTCAATAGAACGCAGCTCATTTACGATAAAATCTCTCCGTTCTTTAAATGCAACACGCATCTCCTCTACAGGTTTCATGGTGCCGTTACAGGCAGCAATACCCGCTTTTTGAGATATGGTAGAGGGTGCCGAGGTTTCCTGACTCTGGATTTTGGCAACCGCATCCACAATCGGTTTTGGCCCTGCCATATAGCCAAGCCTCCATCCGGTCATTGCAAATCCTTTAGAGAATCCGTTGATAATAACTGTGCGGTCAATAAGGTGGGGAGCGGCATTTAGAATGCTCGTGTGTTCTCCGTCGAACACGATATATTCATAGATTTCATCAGAGAATATCAGAATATCCGGATACTTGTCTAAAATGTTAGCGAGTTCTTTTAACTCGCTCCTGGTATAACAGGAGCCGGTGGGATTTGAAGGTGAGCAGAGAATGAGTGCTTTTGTTCTGGGGGTGATAGCATCTTCGAGCTGCTCAGGTGTAAGTTTGTAATCATTGGCGAAGAGTGTCTTGACCGGTACCGGTGTTCCTTCTGCCAGTTTCACCATTTCAGGATATGAAACCCAGTAAGGTGCCGGAATAATTACTTCGTCGCCCTCATCAATTGTGGCCAAAATGGTAAACCCAATCGATTGTTTGGCGCCATTTGAAAGAACAATTTGATCTGCAGGAAAACTGATACGGTTTTCTCGCAAAAGTTTCGAGCTGATGGCTTCCCTTAATTCAGGGATACCTGTATTCATGGTATAGCCATGAAAACCTCCGGTTATGGCATCGATAGCTGCATTGCAAATATGAGCCGGTGTTTTAAAATCCGGTTCCCCGGCGCTAAGTGATATTACCGAAACTCCTTCGCGGGCAAGCTGTTTTGCTAATGCTGATATTTTGAGAGTTTCTGACGGCGAAATGTTTTGGGATCTTTTTGAAATCATTGTCTGTGGATTAAAATTTTCCATGAAAGTTACAGAAATTATCAATCAGTTTTATTTCATGATTGATCATCGGCTGCCGGTTTTCCGAAAGTATTTTCATGGTGATCCTTAAATTTATGCCTCAAGGCAACAGCCACATTATCGGGCACAAAACTGGTCAGGTCACCTCCCCACGCTGCCACCTCCCTTACAATGGAGCCGGAGATAAATGTGAGCTGTTCATCAGGCATCAAAAATACCGTATCGATCTCCGGTGCAAGACGTCTGTTGGTAAGTGCCATTCGGAATTCATATTCAAAATCGGATATCTGCCTCACACCCCTCAGCAGAACATTGATATTCTGTTTGCGCGCAAAATTTATCAGCAAGCCGGTGAACTGTTCAATTTCAACCCGGGATGACCAGTCTTTATCCTTTATGGCTTCACGAATCAGCTTAACCCTTTCATCACCGGTAAACAATGCAGTCTTCTTGTTATTAACCGCAACGGTAACCACTACTTTATCAAACATTTGTGCGGCCCGTTGTAAAATATCAAGGTGTCCGTTTGTCAGAGGGTCAAAAGATCCGGGATAAATAGCAGAATTTTTCATAGCCGGTTAATTTTCTGATTGTATAGTTCACATGTTAAATGGTAAATGTGTGAGACAATGAACGTTTCAGAAATCTACGTTACTCTCTTTGAAAATACTAACAATGGTTCGGCCATATGGTTTTGAGTACACACATTTGGGATGATTGGTAAAGTCATGCCTTTTGTCGTGCTCAAGTATAAACCAGCCATCTTCTTTTAGCCATCCTTCATCCATAATAATATCAATCATTTCTGCCATTTTGTAGTAATCGTATGGCGGATCTGCGAAGATAAAATCATACCGGTTGTGCTGTTTTTCCAGAAAGTTCTCAACAGGCAATACACGTGTCTGTACCTGGGTTTTTATACCGAATTTTTCTGCAATTTTTTCGATATGTGCGATGTGTTCCGGAACATTGTCGATGAACAGGCATTTTTCCGCCCCGCGGGAGATTGCCTCGAAACCTAAATTCCCGCTGCCAGCAAAAAGGTCAAGAACAGTAGTATTGTCGAGATAAGTTCGTGCATTTATAACTGAAAAGATACCCTCCTTGGTTCTGTCGGAGGTTGGGCGAAGTTCATCAGTTTTGGGGATCGGTATAACCCTGCCCTTTAATTTACCCGTGATAATTCTCATGATTATATTTTATCGATATCAACATCAAGGCTCATGATGATTGCTGGAAATGCACTTCCGAGTTTGAAACCATAGGTTTTTTCATCGGCATCCACATTCAGTTCATCGAGCATATTAAAAAATCGTATTTCACCGTGGTCTCTCCAGTATGGGGTCAGTAATTCGGCCACATCACTGCTGTAATGCCCATACACGAAATTCTCATCGTGAATGCCCCTGAGCCACGGCAGCCTTGCTGTAAAAAGGTTCCATAGGTAGGGAAGGTCAGATAAGTAGTCGTACTCAATATATGTGCAGCCTCTGAGCTTGCCGAGAATGAAGGAAGTGGCAGAGATATACCTGTTCTGGCAGTGGATCATCAGGAAAGATCCGGTATTTCGGGTATGGAGCTGCCAGTCGATAGCCAGTTCAAAATCCGAGACATATTCGGTATTTCCAAATGAGCGGAGCAGGTAGTTAAATCCAAGCATGGATTGGTTGTTGCGCAAGAGCATAAGACGGTTTCCCGATTTATGAATGCGGTGCCAGTTGGTATGGATATCACTGCGGTCGAAACCGTGCATAAGCAGCTGGATATGGGCTTCCCTTTCAGAAGGGTCCTCGTAAACCGCTCTCGGGACGATGGTCCAGCATTCTTCAATAGCAGGTGAGAGTATTTTGACGGTAGTGCAGTTGTATTCCTGCCTGATTGATTCAAGGGCATTTTTTATAGCAGGGAATTCGTCTGAACTGCCTGTAATGATGGCATTTTCAACATCGAAGGTAAAGTCGATGCTGCCAATATGATTAAGGCGCAATTTCTCTCCGGGACTGTTTACCGAATAAAAAAGATGATTATCGGCATAACAAACACCAAGACAAGACCCGGAGGGAGCCATGTTAATTCCAGTTTGGAGCGTTCAGCATCGTTGTGCGTTCAAGGTCGCCAATTCTGTCGCCTGTACCGGGATTTACCAAAAGATAG
>RECI01000083.1 GCA_007694095.1 Balneolaceae bacterium
TCAATGAGGCCGGAATCTCTTGCGAGGCCGCGCTTCAGTACCAGGTCTCCGTAGGTGGCATGTTTTGGCAGAATATGGGTAAACCGGTTTTCTCCGCCTTCCCTCACATTCTCGGTTTCTATATGAACCGAGAGGCCCGTCACCGACTGGAATTGGGTGTCGATCGTTTTGCCACCAATTCCTTCAAATGAAACGATATAATGAAAGCTTACCGGGGGATAGGTTTCCATCATCAGGCATATTCAATGGCTAATCCTTCATGTGCCAGTTCCAGTGTTTCGATCGCGGCTTCATTGCCATCGGCATTTAAATCTGTTGACTGTACCTTAACCGGCCATGCATTTTTTATTTTCCATACCACTGTTGGTTCATGCTCTTCATTCAACAGGCTGATGGTTATATCGCGCCGTTCAATCTTATTCAGTTTTACTGTGTTCATCCACTCGTAAAACTCATTATCACCTGCAAATGACCCGCGTTTTAGTGTGATATTGCTGTACTTTTGAAGGCCGGGCATTTTGGTTGGTGTATACTCCGGGCTTGCACCGTGGCGGTACTCAATCGGTTCTATATCGATGTCGAGGCCGGAGACTTCTGTAAAGCCAATTTTTGTGCCTCCCCAATCTACAGAGAAATGAAACTTGACTAAAGGGTAATCGCTCATATCAGTTTGATTTAATTTAAGTTAATTGAATATTGATTTTAATTACGACTCCATCATTTTATGAGAAAAACGGAGGATGATAAATTCGGCAGGGCGCACAACAGCCATGCCGATCTCAACAATCATTTTACCTTCAAGGACATCCTGCGCAGTCATGGTTTTGCCAAGGCCAACACTTACAAAAAAAGCTTCTTCTGGTTTGGAACCCATCAGTGCGCCTGCCCGCCATTGTGTGGTCAGGAAATTTTCGATCATTGCCTTCACTTTCACCCATGTGTTGGCATCATTAGGTTCAAAAACATACCGGCCGGATGCGTTTTTAACAGAATCTTCTACCATGTTAAAAAAGCGGCGTACCGGTATATATCTCCACTCGTTACTGTTGCCATCCAGTGTCCGTGCACCCCAGACAAGAGTTCCCCTTCCGGGGAATGATCGTATGGCATTAATGGATTTCCCGGTTGAGTGTACATTTAGTCGGTTATTTTCAGCTATGCTAAGCTTAACGGATGGGGCCGATACACGGTTGATACTGACGTTTGCAGGAGCTTTCCATACCCCCCGGTTGCCGTCAACCCGGGCGTAGATGCCTGCCATTGCAGGCGAGGGTGGCATGGTAATTCTCTCAGCGTTCAATAGATTCCGGACCGCAGCAATATATTCTGATGTGATGTACTCTCTTACTGTATCATTATTGGCTTCATCGATACCGGTTTCTTCATTTACCTGTGCGAGAATACTATCCAGGGCTTCCTCAATTTTTTCAATGGCGTTATTCAATGTAGTCAGATGCCCTGGTATTGCCGCTTTCAGGACATCATCGATATCCAGAGCTTCCACCGTTTCAAAATCTTCCCGGGCCTCAGCAATCTCTGATGCCTCAAAATCATTATCTGTTACCAGTTCAAGGGCACTGTTCGCATACCCGATGGCTTTTTCCGTTTCTCTGAGCATTGCGCGTAACAATAACCTGCGCTCCGGAGCCAGTAAATCTTCCACCCCGGCCACAGCAGCTTCCACTTTGGCCTTTACTTTACCAAACTGTTTTTGAATCTCCAGCACGGAACGCAGTGTTTCTGCTTGCTGCCAGGATGAACCATCAAGCGGTCCGCCCGAAAACTCAACCGAAGCTGGAGTAAATGAAAATCCTATGGTTGTTTTGATGTGAGGGTAATAGGCAGCCCCATGACTCAAAAATGAAGTCCCTATCCCGTCGCGGAATTCTTCTGCATCATTGTCATCTTCCCGAACATCAAAGATTCCAAAACGGTTTTCCTGGTCGTTGCAGTGAGTCAGCACGTCTTTGTACAGATCGTGCTGCGGGTCTGCTTCGAGCCGGATGGCTTCCGGTATTACCACCAGCGTTATTTCATCGTTGTTTACAATGGCATCAAGACCGTTTTTTAGTGGCCCGTATGAAGGTGTTACCGGGCTGCCATCATCCTCAAACCCACCTACTGAAACGATAAAACATTCCCCGCCGCCATTTGAATAAAAAAGATTCAGGGCATGATGCATCAGAAATGGTGAAACGCCTCCCGGGTAGTTAACTGCGACCGGCTCATATGGAGCCTCAGTTTCCACAGCCACCTCCATCGACTGCACCGGAGGCCCGCCGAACAGCGTTGAAAAATCCATCAGCGATGCAATACGGACAGGCGTCATCCGCAATGAGTTTCCATCACTAGCCTCCGCAATTTCTGTGAACCCGATAAAAACCGGGATGGCAGTTTCAGATTGGGCAACCGACGCCGGCAGCAGTGATATTTCCTCAACATAAACACCTGGTGTTCTGTAATTCATGATTTTAATATGGTTTGTTTATTGATCATTTCTTGCAATTAGTCTGTCATAAACCGAAATGGTATAGGGACTTCTGATTCATCATGATTCCATCATTTTATGTGAAAACCTGAGGATGATAAATTCAGCGGGTCTTACCACAGCCATCCCAATTTCCACAATCATTTTTCCTTCAAGCACATCTTCCGGTGTCATGGTTTCTCCGAGGCCAACTTTAACAAAGAAGGCATCTTCCGGTTTGGCACCCATCATTGCGCCTGCCCGCCAAAGTGTGATCAGGTAGTTTTCGATCATTGCTTTTACTTTCATCCACGTGTTGGCATCATTCGGCTCAAATACAAATTTCTCTGATGCATTTTTCACCGATTCTTCCACCATATTGAAAAAGCGCCGTACGGGTACGTATCTCCACTCGTTGTCGTTGCCGGCCAGTGTGCGTGCTCCCCATACCATTACGCCTTTGCCTTTAAAGCTTCGGATTGCATTAATTGATTTTCCGGTTGATGTAACATTCAAATCTTCCTGCTCTTTATGATCAATCAGAAGTGATGGTGCTGAAACACGATTCAATGATACATTTGCCGGTGCTTTCCATACTCCCCGCGTGCTGTCAGTTCGTGCATAGATTCCTGCTATGGCAGCGCTGGGTGGAAGTACCAGTTTTACCGATTCAATGGTTTTTCTGATAGCAAAGTAAGTTGACCTGTGAGCCCCATTATCCGCATGAAAAAGTGACTGCGCAGCCTGGCCGGGATTTTCGCGAATGGTTTCATCAGAATGGCGCAGCACCAAGGCTGTACCATTATTATCCACGTTGATTTGATTCCCGGCATATTGGTAAGACATGGTGGTTTTTAGATTTGGAAAATAAGCCGCCCCAAAAAGCAGGTCGTTTGCACCAATATTATCCCTGAAATCTGATGCTGATACACGTACGGTATTAACCGGGTTTGTTGACTGATCCACATCACAAATCAAAAAGCGGTCTTTGCGGTCGGTACACTGGGCAAGAGCAGCTTTATAGAGATCGAAATGATCATCGCTGTTAACCGGGCTGGCTGCATCCGGAAACAGGATAAGTGTTGGTTCATCTTCCTTGTTCAGAAGTTCAAGGCCATCAGCCATGGCAGTATTACTGATGGTGTCTGTATAATTGCCCACCGAAATGATATAACAATCACCGCCACCGTTTGCGAAAAACATCTCCAGCATATAATAAAGCCGGTAATCGGGTGTGGGAGAGATGGATGGTGAAGTAATAGTGCCATTTGCCGCAATAGTAAACGTTCCGATTCCATTTCGGGGCCCGCCGAATACAGACCGGTAATCAACCATCGACCCGATTCGCGTTGGCTCACCAGGCCCTTTTTCAGTATACCCGATAAATGCGGGAATGGCTGTTTCCACTTGCGCCACTGATGGCGGAAAGGATGGGATTTCCTCGATATATACTCCAGGTGTTCTGTAATTTGACATGGCTATGTTCCGTTTTCTTGGTTGTCTTTGAGATATTTTTTCATTTCTTCACTGCCTGAGAAAATGACCTGCTTCTCGTCATTAATCTCAACACTTTCAATGGCAGGCCCTTCGATGGCTTCATCCTGTTCGAGCCTTAAGAGCCTTACTTTATAAAACAGAGCGGGATGGTGAACTCCACCCGATATGCTCCAGATGTGATTTAGCTGTTCGAGTCCGATGTTTTGGAAATCAACAACCAGCCTGCCTAAGGCAGACGGGAAAGGCTGCCCTGCCCTTTGATTTTCTGCAGAAAACCACCTCTTTTTGTGGAAAAAATTGGCTGTTTCAGACAGGTATTGTATTGAGGTTACATACTGTTCGAAGTGAAACGAAAGTACAAGTTGCAGGTTGATGGAGAAGGGTGGAACCTGGTAAAAAACCCGGTCGTTTAGAACCCGGCTATGTGGAAGGTTTTTCAGTGTATTTTCCTGTTCTACATATAACAATGTAATGTTTATACCTTGTATATCATTTTCCTGAAGGCTTTGCAGGGCTTCAATCGAAATATCTTCTTCGTTTAGCCCAAGCTCATGCCTTACCTCTGCTGAGAGGTATTCCATTGCAATCTGTATCATGAAAAAAACGCTCTTACATATTATTGTTCTCTCAAAACTTCCTTCCTTAGGGTTCTGAATGAGTGAGTTCTTCAAAACCACGGATTAAATCAAAGCAGATTTAATTGCCGTTGCATTTCATATCTTTCGGGGTGTTTTTTATAACAAATTCACCTGAATGATTATTTATAATTTCAGGAAGAATTTCACTACCTAACTTTACTACCGAAAATTTCCACCTTCTCCTCTAACTTCTTTTCAGGCATATATTTTAAGTCAGTTGGAGAACAATTCAGGTGGTAGTTAATGAATTTGTTGAGCGCAATTTCATCAGGTATTCCGTATTTCCTTGCAATCTCAAAATTTGATTTCTTCTCCGACCTTAGTTCATGCGAAATGCTTTTAATTCGCACATAAACCAGGTATGTTTGCGGCCGGCACGAAAAATGGCGCAGAAATTTTCGCGCGAATTTTTTAGGACACCTGTAACCCATCAAACCGGCCCATTCCGACACACGTGCAATTTCTGACAGATTTGACTTTAATATGTCAATAGAGTGTGATATATCAACTTGCTCTCTGCTCATCCTCCTGTAATTGAACTTTTCGGTTTTTTACTAATGAGGGATGAATACTCATGACCTGTTTATGAGGAATTCATTCTCCTTTTGAGCTAAAGTGCGGACACTTTTCCGAATCACAAAACAGACAAAAATACTTGTTCCTCTGTAACCATTACAGATGCACGGGGAGTGGATTTGTTACAAAAAAATTAAAATTTTTTAAAAAAAGTTGCCGGATTATGAAAAACGATCAGCCAGCCGGTTGATGAGATATCCGCTCTCAACAAGAGCCTGGGAAGCAAACTTACCGAAAAAATCGGTTACAGCTTCAAATTCACGGATAAATGCTTTTTTGTCATCTTTTTCCACCATCTCCATCAACGCTTTTTGATGGTTAAAGAATGAGAGCAGTAAATCACGGCGCTCTTTGTTGGCAAAAACAATGTCGGCATAGAGTTCGGCATCCTGGGCAAAAATTCGTCCGGTCATCATCAGTTCGGCACGGTAAATAGGGCTGGAATACTCGAGTATTTCGGAGGGATTGAGGTCATATTCTTTCATGAAAGAGCCGTGAAGAAGGGCTACAAAATGGCGAAGGCCCTGAACCAGATGCATCACATGATCGTGTTTGGCGGGATCGGCTTCAATTACCCGCATACCCCACAATTTACATTGGTCACTGAACCATGCCGCTTTTTCGGAATCGCGTCCCGCGCAAACCACCATAAGCTGCTTGGAGAGGTTAGGAACATCGGGCCCATGCATGGGATGCAGTCCCACCACCGGGCCGGGGTGTGCCTCCATCATCACTTCGAGCGGTTCACTCTTGTTACTGGTGAAATCGGCCAGGATGGTTTCAGGTTTCAGTTTTGGCGCCAGCCGCCTGATTACATCCACTGTTACGTTGATTGGCACGGTAACAATTACAAGATCAACTTTTTGCGCCATTTCCTCAAGCTGGTACCAGTTTCCTTTGTCGATATTGTAAGCCTGGTGACCGCTGTTTTCGGTAAATTTCCGATAAAGTCTGCCCATGCCGCCTTCACCACCGATATATAAGATATGCCTGGGTTCCGGGGTTGAACGTGGAAATGTATCAGCCGATTGCGCAGCACGGGATGCAGCCATCACCATCCTGAGGAAATCCTCAGCCCATTCGGGGTCGAGCCCGCGCATTTTGGCCATATCCCTGAACGAAGCTGTTTTTTCCTGTTCACGCTGGGCTACAAAAACCGGCAGCTGCTTTTCCACTTTCCGTTTCAGAACATCCTGTACAACTTCTTTTCTTTTCTGAAGCAGATCGAGAATTTGCCGGTCAATCAGATCAATTTGTTCCCGCTGGTCTTTAAGTATATTTTGGGCAGACATTTAATT
>RECI01000233.1 GCA_007694095.1 Balneolaceae bacterium
ATGGATATAATAAGTGAGTTTTACAGTTTAATTTCAACTTGCGTTAATATATCAGCTATTTAGATTATCACTTGGTTGGATGAAACATAAATGAAATCTAATTATTCCACAAATATGATCATTAAAAAAAGTCAAATATTTATTGGTTCTACAGGTATCATTTTGGGCTTTGATTTGTGATGAAGGAGTTGTTGTTGTTTTTTGCTATCAGCCACAATGTTTCCGTGGTATACACTTATGATTTCCAGCGCGAGAAACCTTCAATCGAATCGTATTCAGCAAGTCCCAGCAGGTCATAATTACGGGCATTACGGATGGTCTGTTCATCAGCTACCATCCAGAACTCACCGCTCATGTTTCCGGGATATTTCGGCTGGTCTTTTTGAGATGAATGCTTGAAAATGGCTTTTCGTTTTTTCAGCCTTTCTCCCGGGCTTAGTGGCACTGCCATGTCGATATCACTGACTTCAATTTTTTGCCAGATACCACGATATAGCCACACATAACAATCCTGGTACCATTCCTGATTTTTGATTTCTTTTAATGCCTGCCGGATGGCATCCCAACAGATCCTGTACGTTCCATTCGGATCCGACAGGTCGCCTGCCGCATAAATCTGGTGAGGTTTTATCTTCTCAATAACTTCTTTCACAAGTGAGATATCAGCTTTCGAGAGTGGTTTCTTCCGTTCCCTCCCCGTCTCATAAAATGGCATTTCGAGAAAATGAACTCTCTCTTGGGGAATACCACAATACCTGCAAGAAGAGTTTGCCTCCACCCTTCTTATATGAGACTTGAGTTTCAGCATTTGCGGCGGATCTATGTCACCAGGATTTTTTTCCTCCATTGCTTTTATAATATCAATGAGAAGGTTTTTGTCACTCCCGTTCGGTCTGTAGTTCGAGATAAAATCGGCATACCGAATTGCTTCATCATCATATACGGCAATATTTCCCGATGTCTGATAAGCGACATGAACTTCATGGCCATGTTCTACCAATCTCATCAGTGTTCCGCCCATTGAGATCACATCATCAGCCGGATGGGGTGAAAAAACAAGGACCTTTTTAGGAAACGGAACAGCCCGTTCCGGCCGGTTCGAATCATCAGCATTCGGTTTACCGCCAGGCCAACCGGTAATCGTATGCTGCACTTCATTAAAAATCCTGATATTTACGTTATAGGCATTTCCATATTCCGTAAGGATATCGCTCAGCCCATTTTGATTATAATCCTCGTCAGTTAGTTTTAAGATAGGTTTTCCGAGATAAAGGCTCAGCCATGTTACAGCTCTTAAAATCAGCTTATCGGTCCAGGTACACGGACCAACAAGCCAGGGTGTCTTTTTCCGTGACAACTGTGATGCTGCCGCTTCATCCAAAATGATACGTGTGTTCTCGTGCCGCTGGAGAAAAGTTGCAGGGATCTGCACGGTAATATCACCCTCAACGGTCTCTTTGATAACCTCCGCTTTTGCTTCTCCCCATGCCATCAGGTAAATTTTACGGGCACTGAGAATGGTTCCAACTCCCATAGTTATTGCCTGTCTCGGTACATGTTCTTCACCATAAAAAGTTGCAGCGGCATCAGAACGTGTAAGTTCATCAAGGGTTACCAGCCGGGTTCTTGTTTTCTCAAGTGATCCCGGTTCATTAAAACCGATATGCCCGGTTCTCCCTATTCCAAGTATCTGCACATCCAGCCCGCCGGCATCCTCAATTTTCTTTTCGAAGCGGAGGCAGTAATCATATACATCTTTTTTAGAAATCGTACCATCCGGTATGTGAATATTTTTCTTTTTTATATCAATATGATCGAATAGATTTTCATTCATAAACCTCACATAACTTTGAAGTTCATCGGGTTTCATTGGATAATACTCATCCAGGTTAAACGTAATTACCCTTTTAAAGCTGAGTCCCTCCTTCTGGTGCAAGTGAACCAGCCATGCATAAACCTGTAACGGTGTGGAGCCTGTTGCCAATCCTAATACCGTGTTTTGGCCTGTTTGATTTCGCGCGCGAATCAGATTGGCAATTTCACCAGCCACATACTCTGATGCCTCTTTTGAGGAAGGATAGACTGATGTATCAATTTTTTCAAAAATTTTTAATCCTGACTGTTCGCTGATCCTGTTCATCCTGAGATTAATTTTTATAAGCTACTACCACTATTTTTGTGGATTCGGTTGATTTTGGTTTTTTTTAAACTGGAGTTTTGAATTTTGAATCTTTATACCCGAGAGTCCGGACTTTCGGTACAGTCCAGTTAATCATACCACGGTGCCGGGACTGTCGCTGCATCTGATCATTTTTCACTTTTCACTTTTCTCAGTTCTTTGATAATACTGAATTGAGTAATAAAAATCGTTCAACAGTCCGGTATTTATGATCGTACAGACTCTCCGTAAACATTCTTGATGTATTTTATTGTTGAGTATCGTGTCTTGAAATTTCAATTCTGACCAAATTGGCAACATTTTCAAAAACCAGGCACCAAATTTCAAATATTTTTTATCCTTAGCACCCGGCAAAAAACCTTCACGATTCCCACCGGGGATATTAATAACCATAAACAATGGCTCTAATAAATGCACCCCATAAAAAAACCTTAGCGCATCTTCGCGCCCTTGGCGGTAGTTCCTCCCAAACCCCGATTTAACAGGTAATATTTCCCGTCCGGTTACATTATTTTGAAGTTTGAAAAAGTTTCTATTGCAAGAGGAGAAAAAAGCATGGTATATTTGGAATTGTTGATTTTTTTGCAACCCATGCCCGGGTGGCGGAATTGGTAGACGCGTGCGTTTCAGGGGCGTATGCTGGCAACAGCGTGGGGGTTCGAGTCCCCCCCCGGGCACATTAAAGATCTCATAAATAATTCTATTACAATAACTTGTAATAACCTTTTTGAGATTTTGGTAATCCCATAGTATAACAATCTCATCATTTACTTCAGGTTGATTAAAAAATTCCAACCTAAAAAAAGAGATGCCGTAACACTCTTCCATGGGAGAATCCCAAAATCTCCACAATGATCGCAGATAATACCTGATCGCGAAAACCATCAGCCGATAATAAGCGTTTACACAGGGAACAGGCTATACAGTCTGGTTACAATTCTTTTTCTTTCATCGATGTTAGCCCGGACTTCTCACAGAAAATATGTGGGAAGTCCGGGCTAGTCGACTGCCTGCACAAACGCCAAGCCGATTTGACCTGCCATTCATCATTAAGTATTTGCCATTCATCATTTTGAAATTGATTAAGCCGGATTTTCAAACTAATATCAGTTATGATATTATCAAACTATCTTGAAACACCCATTATCAGTTATTTAACTGGACACGTCTCACATGACCTTATTAGCGCTTTGCAATTCGCACCTTATATTCCGTGCAAAGAATCAGAGCGTTGGTACTGTTTTACTCCAGACCTGCTGAGAGTGTACGCACATCCAGTCCCTTACCCCTGAACCTCTAATGAATATTAAATTGTCCCCTTTTCTCGCCCTCCTTCTCTATGCCCTGAGCGGATGTTACACGTCACACCCGCCGGTAATCGGATGTGAAATGCCGCTTCATGCAGCAAGCGCGTCTGAGTCGATCCCCGTGACCCTGCAACTAGACTTTGCCGGAGCCAAGGCGATGATCCGCGTGCTGGAACAGGACTCCCTTTCCGAAGCTGCCATAGACGAGTTGCTTCACATCCATGGCGTGCGCGCGATGGTTGACAACGTAACCCGGTTCATTCCCCGGCTGGGAATTCCCGAGTTCCGGTCCGAGATCCACCACTTCACTCAGAAGAAGCGAGCCGGAGATCACGAAGAGTTTCAACTCTCACATGTCTGGCGGGAGCGTACGCGGGTGCGGGATCTGGTCAACGCTATCCAGGCAGATGAAAGCGGGATCCTTCGAGAAACGCTCTCGTTGCTTGAACCGTACCGCCCAAACACGGGACCGCTCTCGATTCAGGTGTATTTCGTTGCCGGAGGCGTCTCCGACGGGTTTGTTTTCAATGATGACCGGTCGTTTTACATCAATCTGGTCCGTGCCGGTGGTGACTGTCACGAGGTGATCGCGAACGTCGTGCACGAAGCGTATCACGTCATGCAGGTAGCAGCGCAGAAGCAATCCGGCACGTACACCGACTGGGGCGCGGATGATGTGATGCCTTACGCAGAACGAGTGCTCGCGGGAACGCTCATCGAGGGGACCGCAACCTACGTCGCCGATCCGGCACGTCTGACGGCGCCTGCGGGCAGCCTGCGAACTGCACGCAAACGCTATCTGCGCAGTGCTGATCCGGTTCGGATTGCTGAGAACTTCGCCGTGTTCGACGCAGTTATGCAGGGACTCAGGGAGGGGACAATGACGTGGCCGGAAGCCAGTGAGAAGGGCTTCACCCGCTCTCCGGTGAACGAAGATCGGTTCTACTTCGTCGGCTACGAGATGGCGAAGGCGATCGAGCGCCATTGCGGTACCACCTGCATTCCGCGATTCTTCGAGCAGCCCCCGGTCGAGTTCTTCCGCCAGTATATCACTCTCTATCGTGAGCATCCGGAAATCCAATGGCACTTCGCCCCGGAGACGGAGAAATACATCATGGAGCTCATGTGAAGGGATTGCGTCGAGAGCCTCGCTGTCACTATTTTTGTATCTTTTAAGTATAAATAATTTTCATCAATTCACTTCTGTAGCCGCACTCAATTTCTTCAACAAATCGTGATCCAGGATCTCTTTTAATGGTTCTCCATCAGCATCGGGAAGATCAATTCCTAATAAGTAAGCAGCGGTTGGGGCAACCGAAATATTATTAATCAGATCCAGCTCCACACCCTTTTTGATTCCGTATCCGGAAGCTACAAAAACCGCATTCATTTGGCTGAAATCGGCGTGAAATCCGTGATGGCCCAGGCTGAATCCGTATTCGGCACTGGAAACCACCGGCAGTTCTCCCTGTAGTGACCCGGACATGCCGTAACCTGGTTCTGAAAATAGCACAAGCTCACCAATCTGCGAGGTTTGTGACGGATGCGGTAAACCGTGTTCAGAATATTCCTCCGGGGTTATAACCAAGTGTATACCCTCTTGTCCTTCAAAGAGCTTCTTGATCAATTCTGCCGATTCAGCATCATTGGGATCGCTCAGGTAAATACTAGCAAAACCACCATTGGCAACAGCCTGTGCTTTACCACCAACTATACGGTCATCTTCAGACAGCTCCAGAAAACCGGCATTTGCAAGAATTACATTTGGAAGAATGGTTTTAGAAGTTGCAGTAAATCCGTGATCAGATACAATAAAAATGGTTGTTCGGTCCCGAACTCCCGCACTATCAAGCGCTGCAAGTATATCTTTAACCATATAATCCGAAAGCGCCAATGCACTGTAGCCCGGCTTGGTATTCAGCCCGATACGGTGATGAGTATTGTCGACATGCAGCAAATGGAGCAACAACAGGTTTGGCATGCGGTTATGGATCAGGTGAATGGCGGTTGATACCCAAACGGCATCCCTGCCGGGGCTGCTGTGCTGCCATAATGCGAATGTGGTCATATCTTCCAGGATCCCTTCTTCATAAATTTCCCAAAGCAAATCCGGAGTCATGTGACCAACATTATCAGGTACATCTGGAAAGCTGTCGTGTAACGTACCCGCATTCCTTGTAACCGGCCAGTTCACTTCTGCCGTTTTTAAACCGGCTTTGAACGCAGCATCATAAATAGTTTCAGCGTTTGTAAGATCAGTTTTATCCTGCCGGGGGTTTACGCTGACCGGGATCCCCTCTGCTCTTTTCTCAAGTTTCCCATTATACAATACATGATGCTTGGACGCATCCACGCCTGTTACAAGTGTAGTATGGTTTGGCCATGTTAATGTTGGGTTTGTTGAACGCATCCCGATTGACCATGCGCCATCCCTGGCAAGTGAACGGATGGTAGGGATTGGTGCAAGCCGATCCCACAGTAAACTTGAAGGGAATCCATCAATACTTATGATAACAACATAATTCTCCTCATTCGTTACTAAATCCGACTTTTCTCCATCATCCATTCCCTCTAAAAGCCATAACGTCAAAAAAATGAAAAGTAACTCCATATACCCGCCTTAACTTTTTGAAACTTAAAAAATAGTTTTCTCCTATATCATACTCATGATAATCAAACTTCCAGACACACAATAACTCCATCCAAAGTAAAATGAAAATAATCATATTTACTATGTTAATCCTGAAATTAATGAGCCTTGTAAATGCAATTAAGCATCATTATATGATAGGCAACCATCAATTAAACTGAAATAACGATTTCATTTTTGAATCATTTTTAATAATCATTTAGAATCACAATCTATTTTAAACCCACATTAAGCAATAGACGAAAAAGACTTCCGAAGTCCCTCTTCATTTTATTAAAACTTCGATTTTTTAATAT
>RECI01000128.1 GCA_007694095.1 Balneolaceae bacterium
GTTGTAAACCCCTTTGATATTGATTTTATAGGGCAGCCGGATCTAAGTAAAATTATTTATAAAATTGAAGAACAAAGTATAACAGTGTTTTATAGAATTTGTTCAATGTATTCGTGACTACAGATTTGCCTAAAAAATCTAACAATTCTTGTTATGAAAGGATTATTAATTTTTTCATTTACAACTTTTAAAATTGGTAGCGCTTTGTTATTATACTATTAGTATGGCTGCTTAAAAAATCATCTCACCGAGTAACCCGAATTATGCTGGATATAAAATAAATGCCTGTCCTTTCGCTAATATACTTTTAGTGAGGGCATTTGTTTTTAAATCTGGCATTTTCAAGGTGTAATGTATTTGATAGGTTTTAGGCTATATAATTATAATTAAAACCATAACTATAGGGAATAGTATGAAGACAAAACAGCTACGGAGTCCTCATCTCGTAAGAGATGTACGTCTTCGCTTTAATCTGATTATTAAAGCGGGGATAAGTTTGCTACTCGTACTTGCAATACATGGTATTGCATTCGCTCAGCAACAGATAGAAATCACCGGTGTAGTGACTGCGCCAAACGGTGAAACTTTGCCCGGAGTTAGTGTCGTAATCGAAGGCACTACTACAGGAACAGCCACGGATGTAAACGGTGAATATACTCTTACTGCACCATCAGATGGTGCTCTTATCTACTCTTCAATCGGTTATATTACATTACGTGAGCCTATAAATAACCGGTCAGTAATTAATGTTCAGTTGCAGGAATCCGTTGCACTGCTTGATGAACTGATTGTAACCGGTTATACAACACAGCGAAGAGCCGATATTACCGGTGCCGTTGCCACTGTTAATGTGGAAAGTGCCTCGAGGCAAACATCCTCAAGTGTATTACAAAGGCTTAGTGGCCGTGTTTCCGGTGTTACCGTGGATGCAGGCGGGTCACCCGGTGCCAGAAGCACAGTCAGGATTCGGGGTATAAGCTCTTTTGGTAATAATGAGCCGCTCTATATCATAGACGGAACTCCCGTTCAGGATACATTTATGAACTTCCTGAACCCGAATGACATCGAATCCATCCAGGTTCTGAAAGACGCTTCTGCGGCGTCTATTTACGGTTCACGTGCCAATAACGGTGTTGTGATCATCGAAACCCGCAAGGGCCGTGCAGGTGCTCCGGAAGTTGCTGTTGACATTCGCACAGGAATAGCATCACCTACTAATGGCTATGACAGTTTCCTCATTCTGGATGCACTCGAGTATCATGAAGTAGTAAGGCGCGCACACGTTAATGCAGGGCTAGCCGTACCTACAAATATCTATGGAAATCCAAATAGTCCGTCCATACCAAATTATGTTTGGCCTAACGATGGTACGAATCAAACTAATAATCTTGCTGCTTTTGGATTATCTGAAGATGACTATGCCTATGAGAGCAGTCCAAGACTGATTATGCCTGGCAGCGCCGGTACAAACTGGTGGGATGCTGTTTTCGGTACAGGCTTTACACAGGACTATAACATTGCGGTTAGGGGCGGTGGAACCAGTAACCGGTACAATGTATCGTTTAACTACTTCGACCAGGAAGGTACCGCGGCTTATAATCGATTCCAGAGAGGTACGGTACGGATCAACACCGAATTTGATGTAGGACGGGTAACCATTGGTGAGAATATTTCATTCTCATTGCAGGAGACTGTTGGAGGCCTAGGTGGTGATGGCCTTGGTGAAGGCAATATTATGGGCAAGAACATCCTGCAACAACCTGTTGTACCAGTTCGTGATATAGGAGGTAACTTTGCTTCAGGGAAAGCGGTAGGGCTTGGCAATATGACAAATCCGCTTAAACTTGCATACGAATGGCGTAACAATCCTTCAAGAACGGTTGGCGCTTTCGGAAATGCATTCGCACGGGTAAATCTTCTGGATAAAGTTGTTGTGAATACGAGATTTGGATTTAATTTATCTCAAAACTCCTGGAGATCATTTTCACCACGAATTCCTGAAGATTCTGAGCCAACGCTTACCGACGGGTTTTCTGAAGGCCAAAGCAACTGGACTGAATGGACATGGAGTAACACACTGAACTATGTAGATCAATTTGCAGGCCGCCATAGTGTAAACGTACTTTTGGGACAAGAAGCAAACCAGGGTATTTGGCGCGGAATTAGTGGCAATATCGGTCAGCTTGTTACAACAGATATAAATGCTCGATACATCCAGGATTCTGTAGGGAACCCTGCAACGAAAAACGTATCCAGCAGCGGAAGTGTTGGCACACTCTTATCTTTCTTTGGTAAAGTTGATTACAATTTCGCCGAGAGGTACCATTTGAGTGCAACAGTTCGCCACGACGGTTCTTCAAGGTTAGGCCCGAACAGTCGCTGGGGTACCTTCCCTGCATTCAGTGCCGGGTGGAGAATTTCGAATGAATCCTTTATGCAGGATAATATATTCTTTTCCAACATTATGCTTCGTGCCGGTTGGGGTATTACCGGAAACCAGGCCATACCGGGTGGTGCAGCTTTCGACAGGTTTGGTGCCAGCACAGGTAACACATTCTACGACATCCGTGGTACAGGAAGCAGTATTGTGACCGGATATCGCCAGACAGACCTTGGCAACCCTGACTTAAAATGGGAAGAAGTTGAGTCAATCAACGTTGGTTTAGATCTTGAATTCTTTGAAGGCAGATTTAACATTGTTTTTGACGTGTATCAGCGAGATACCGACAACCTTCTTTTCCGACCCGCAATTCCGGCAACTGCCAGCCTTGCTGCACCGCCTTTTGTGAATATCGGTAAAATGAGAAATACCGGATTTGATATTTCTGTCGGTTACCGGAATGATTTCACACGGGATCTCAGTGTTAGTGTAACATTGAACGGAAGCCATTATAAGAACGAAATTGTCCGTATTGACGGAGAGCAGGATTTCTTCAATGGCCCTGTAGGCGCCCGTTTTGGTAACCCTGTGCGCAACCAGTTAGGATATCCGATTGGTTCATTCTTCGGCCTGCAAACAGATGGAATTTTTGCCAACGCATCTGAAGTTGCCGCTCACGCGCAACAGGATGGCGCAGCTCCGGGACGTTTCAGGTTTGTAGATACAAATGGCGACGGAGTGATTAATGCTGAAGACCGTGTAATCATCGGTGATCCGCATCCGGATTTTGTTGCAGGCCTCGATCTTGGTGTCCAGTTTAAAAATTGGGATTTTAACGCCAATTTCTATGGTACATTCGGTAACGACATTTTTGATATTCAGCAGGAATTTTATGTATTCAGAAACTTCAATACCAATGTACGGCGAGACCTTCTTACAAAAGCTGCAGTTGTAGAAAATGGTCAGGTTACCAACCTGGGCAGTGCGATTTATCCTCAACTGGATATGACCGATACATTCAGCCGTCAGTACAGTGATTTCTGGGTAAAAGATGGTTCACATGTTCGTTTACGCGCACTCCAGGTAGGTTATACTTTTGCACCAAACGCAATTCCGGGCTTCAGAAACATGAGGGTTTATGTAATGGGTGAAAATCTGTTCACCATCACAAATTATCCGGGCCTTGATCCCGCACTTCCCGCTATTTCAGCTTCAAGCGGCGGTGTGGATGTACGCGACCAGGCAAGAGGCCTCGACAGGGGTTCCTATCCAACAAACAGGACACTGAGTTTTGGTATCAGTGCAACTTTCTAATTGAAAATTTTAAGACTTAATAGAATGAAAACATTAAATAATAAAATATTGATTGGACTGGCTGCACTCGTGTTATCTGCCGGTCTGATTATCGGATGCAGCGATAGCTTCCTGGATGGCCCACCACAGGGATCTCTTGATGAAGTAACCTTGTCGAACCCGGCAGGTGTTGAGGCAAACCTTATCGCATCTTACCGCGTACTCGGCGGCTGGTTTGCGGGTGTTGGCGGATGGGGTGCAGCTTCCAGTAACTGGCCATTTGGCAGTATAACATCGGATGATGCATATAAAGGATCAGAAAACCTTGACCAGCCAGATGCTAATGACTTGGAGCTCTATTTATGGAGTTTACCCGGGGCACATAATTATCTGAATGATAAATGGCGCTCTCAATGGGAGGGCGTATCCCGAACTAATTCCACTATCCGCCTTTTAAATACCGTATTGGCAAATGATCCTGGTGCAATGGGGCCTGTACAGGCGAATGGTATCAGAGGTGAAGCTCTGTTTTTACGCGCACATTATCACTTTGAGGCTTGGAAAATCTGGGGCAATGTTCCTTACTATAAGGAAGATGACACCG
Source organism: Balneolaceae bacterium (assembly GCA_007694095.1). Lineage (GTDB taxonomy): Bacteria > Bacteroidota > Rhodothermia > Balneolales > Balneolaceae > Rhodohalobacter. The sequence goes on from RECI01000128.1 coordinate 4,278, forward strand.
ATTTCCGTAAATCAAATGTAGGTGTTGATGTGATCGCCAATGTTTTAGCCGATTTGGATGAAGCAATTAACCTGCTGCCAGACACTCCGAGAAACGGAGAAGTTGGCAGGGTTACACGGTGGACAGCCCGTGCCTATAAAGGCCGTGTTCAGGCTTATACAAACGATTGGCAGGGAGCATTAACCACACTTCGAGAAGTTCGCAATAGCGGTCCCTACGCCCTTGAGCAAAATTACCATCGTGTCTGGACCGGTTTTGCCGAATTTGCAAACGGCCCGGAAACCATTCTTGCATTCCAGGCATCTGCGAATGATGGGAATCCGGAAGGTGATAATGCCAACTGGGGTGAACGCCTCAACTTCCCGCATGGCGGCAGTCCGTTCGGTTGCTGTGGTTTTCACCAGCCGTCACATAACCTTGTGAACTTCTTCAGAACAGATGCAAATGGACTTCCGTTGCCGCTTACCCAGCCAAACAACTGGAATACCATCGGCACCAATTTAACTGCTGAAGTATCCGCTGATTTGCCGCTCGACCCGCGCCTTGACTGGACGGTAGGTCGAGATGGTGTACCTTACAAAGACTGGGGTGCACACGCGTCCGGATGGATCCGTGACCCTTCATTTGGCGGGCCATACAGCCCGAAGAAAAACGTACACGAGCAGGCCAGTGGTGCCGAAAGTGCAGTAGGCTGGGTTCCAACTCAGCTTAACTCCGTGAATTTACATTTGTACCGATACGCCGATATGCTGTTGCTTCTTGCTGAAGCAGAAGTGGAGGTGGGTTCACTCGAAAATGCACGTGAAATTGTGAACCAAATACGTGCGAGGGCTGCTGCTGGAGCCCAGGGCCCCGGAACTGATGCAGGCAGTATTTCAGTACCCATTGATCATCCATCCATAACATGGGCTGACTACAGGGTAGGCTTGTATGAGCAACCATGGGCTAATCAGGCGACAGCCCGTGAAGCAGTTCGCATTGAAAGAAGGCTTGAGCTTGCCATGGAAGGCCACCGTTATTTTGACCTTAGGAGATGGGGACAGCTACAGGATGTTCTTAATAGTTATGTCCAGACAGAACGGGCTCGTATCCCAAACCTGCAGTCAGCGGGATCCTTAGAGAACCGGCATCAGTGGTATCCGATACCAAATATCCAGATTCAACTTAGCCGTGTTGACGGGCAGGACAGGCTTGTCCAGAACGATGGCTGGTAACCGTTAATTACCTTTAAAAATCAACATCCCGGCAGGATTTACAAATGTTTACCCTGCCGGGATTTTTTTTGTTATGAATTAAGTTACTTTTGTTAAAAAATATTGATGCGAGCCCCTTTTTTATTTTTTTTTGTACAGCTTATCACTTTTGTGTTGGTACTGTCTTTATTTTCGGGTGTATCTGCCCAGCAGGCATCCATACAAGGAATTGTCTCAGACAGGACAAACAGCCAGCCGCTTTTTGGTGCAAATGTTATTTTAACTTCATCAGAAGATGAATTGCTTAGGATTGGTGCAGCCGTAGAAGGAGATGGTTTTTATCGCATTGGCAATATCAGTCCCGGGGTTTGGTACCTGAGAATATCCTTTATCGGCTACACAGCTTACCAGGATACTCTAACATTTTCACCTGGTGAGAACAAAGCAATCAATGCAGAGCTCAGCATGGATGATACCTTGCTCGGTGAACTGGTAGTTGCAAGAATTACGGGTGCTACAAGAAGTATTGAGGGCGCTCAGCGAATCACTCCGGCAGAAATCCGAAGGGTTCCAAGCCCTGCCGCAGGTGACCTTTCTTCATACATTCAAACGCTGCCCGGTGTTGTTACGACCGGCGATCGCGGCGGGCAGGTCTTTATTCGTGGCGGCTCGCCCTCGGAAAATATGGTTCTTATTGACGGGGCTCTCATTTATCAGCCCACACATATTGTTGGTTTTTTTTCACCAATTCCGTCAAATGTTATCGCGGGTGCGGATTTTTATGCGGGCGGGTTCAGCCCAAAATATACCGGGAGAATATCCTCTGTACTGGATGTTCAGCTGCGCCATGGAGACCGGTATAATACATCTGGTTCCCTATCAGTAAGCCCTTTTGCTGCCGAGGTATTTGCCGAAGGGCCCATTGAAACCGGCACATCCTCCTGGATTTTTTCTGCAAGAAATTCATTTATTGACCGGACTAGCAGTTGGTACCCTATAGAAAGGCAGCCTTTACAGTTCCAAAGTCAATTTATTAAAACCAGTTTTATACAGGACGAAACCCGTTGTTCCGGGATGCTTCTCCACACGTTAGACAGCGGCCAGATGGATTTCGATTTTGACGAAAAAATACGGTGGAGAAATATCGTTGTTGGAGCCCGGTGTGTGGCCCTGCCTCAGGACAGTGGTACCCTTTTAACGACGAACATTAATGTGAGCAGTTTTTCAAACTCAGTCGGAAATATAAAACCGTATGGATTTGAATCCAGTGCCATGCGTGTTAACATTGATGTTGAATTACGGCAACATGCCGGCAACATACGTTTTGATTATGGAATTTTCAGCCGGTTAAAGTACCTGAACTACAGCCTTGGTGAAAATTATGTTGGGTTTAATTCGGCTTCAGCCACTCAATTTGTTGCAGGAGGCCATGTACAGGCTACCCTGCCCGCAGGGAACCGACTCAATTTTCAACCCGGTGTCGGGTTTTCCTATAACGGGGCTTTTGGTGGTAGTATTGAACCAAGGCTGCGTTATTCATGGCGTCCGTTTGGAAGGGAAACGGAGGAGTTTTCAGGGTCTGCCGGATTGTACCTTCAGCCAATTACAGGCGTCAGCGATATCCGTGATGTAAGTTCTGTATTTGTTGCATGGATGAGTGCTCCCCTAAGTACATCACAACTGCAATCTTTCCATACAACTGTCGGCTGGCAACAGCAGTTTCCTTTTGGATTAACCTGGTCAGTTGAAACCTATTACAAGAGAATGAGCAACATCGCAATTCCTGTATGGAATACACTTACAGAGTTTACCACTGAGCTGGCACTGGCCAATGGGTATGTTTACGGCAGCGATTTACGGCTTGAGTTTAACAGGGGCCGGTTTTACAGCTTAATTGGGTATGGATATAACTGGACACTTTATGAATCAGCGCAGGACCATTTTACTGTTTGGTTTGGAGAGCCATTGCAGGAATTTCATCCGCCTCACGACCGCCGCCACCAGGTAAATGTGCTGGCAAGTGTGGATGCCGGAAAATATACCGCCGGAGTACGGTGGCAGCTCGGATCCGGAATGCCGTTTACCAGGCCATTAGGTTTTGACGATGTGCTTGATTTCCGGCAGCGACTGCCGGATGTAAACAGGGAAAGAGGCACAAGGCGTGTGATCATCGACAGGCCGTATGAAGGGAGGCTGCCAAGCGTTCACAGGCTTGATGTATCCGTTGAACGTACATTCCGGATTGCATCAAACGGCTCGAATCTAAACTTTCAGGCCGGTGTGATCAACACATACGATCAGCGTAATATATTTTATTACGATGTATATACTGACAGACGTATTGACCAGCTATCATTTGCCCCATATCTCACAATCAAACTGGAGGTAAAGTGATGGCAAAAGTGAAAAGTGAAAAGGCAAAAGTGAAACCTGCAAGAGTGCCCCGACAAGCCTGTCGGGGCTCCTTGCAGAGTTGAACGGGTTTAAAAGTGAAAAGTCAAAAGTGAAAAGTGAAAATGGCAAGTTTTAAAATCACAGAACATAAATCCCGGAGCGATAATCCGGGACTTTCATATCAACATATGGTTTCGGTTTTCTATGATTACATCTCAGGCAGGGGTATCCTTTTCACTTTTGCCTTTTCACTTTTCACTCTCCTAATTTCCTGCAACGACACATTTGAACCTTTCCAGGAAAATGACCGCTATCATTTTTCGATCTATGGTTTTTTGGATGCCAATGCAGATACACAGTGGGTTCGCGTTTCACCCGTAAGAGAACAGTTTGAGCAATCAGACAGGTTGCCTGATATGAATGTGACGATTGAAAATATCGACACCGGTGAAAAAACTACCATGACAAATTCTCTTGTTGAATTCCGGCAGGGCTTTTATGCGGCAAATGTCTGGTCTGATTTTCAAATCGAGGAAAATCAAACCTATCGTTTAGTTGCTGAACGCACGCACGGCGGCACAAGCTATGCTACTGTTACAATACCACCGGCATTCCCAACGCCCCGAGTCTTTATCGACATAATTGATGACCAGGAACCTGAATATTTTATCTGGATCGATGAAGGTGTAGAAAGGCTGGCAGATGTTCAATCCTGGTGGTATGTCCGAATCCAGACTCCTTTTTGGCAGGAAGATCAGTTATTCAAATTTTCGTTGAAAGCGGGGGCAGAAAAGACATCACGTGATGCATACAGAGTTCAGATTTTCCCGGATGATGAAATTGAGGCTATCATGAATCAATCACTCACTTTGCAGGATCCAAGTGCCCAGTTGATTGTACTTCACCATCAAATTTTCGTGGCATCCGGCGGACCCGATTGGGATGTTAACATCACACATGTAGATGATCTTGTGTATAACCTGCCCGAAGGGTTTTCGAATGTGGAAAACGGACTTGGCTATATGGCCGGTGTCTTCAGCAGGCTTATTCCATTCAAAGAATGTTTTGATGGCCCCAGACTGGTTGCCTGTCCCGAGGAAAGGCCATATTGGTAATGTTCTAAGAGTGAAAATTGAGAAGTGAAAAGGCAAAAGTGAAACCTGCAAGAGTGGCGGCGTTTTCCCGCCTCCTTGCAGAGTTGAACGGGTTTAAAAGTGAAAAGTGAAAAGTACCCAGAGCGACACTTCCTATTGTGTGCAAACATCTTTAAATAATTAATAATACAGCCGGTTGATTTCACCCTGCATGAGTACTGATCAAGTATTATCGGATGATTATGAAGTGATTTAGACTGCGTGTATTACGGTATCTTTTGATATAAGAAATCTGCAGCGTCTTTAGACACACTTACCTGAAACCAGTCAGAATCGTTATCAAAATGTCAATTTAGATAAGATTACCCCGAGGCTGCCAAGCTTCCATATAACAAAGATGCGTTAGTTCAGGCCGCTGGCCTGTTGGAACGGGTCATGTTTACTGTATGAGAAATGTACTTGCCTATGGTATTTCAGGTATTTGGCATGGCCAGCCCTGCGGGGCGGACAATTAGAACAGTATTTGTTCAAAATTTGGGCGATGTACTTGCCGCCTATATTTATTCGTTTCGCCTGTTGAATAAGGCCGATTTGTTATCTATGTACTACCCGTCACAGGATTATCCCGAGGCTGATAAGCCTCCACATAACAAAGCTTGGAGCACTCGCTCCAAGTAGGCATATCCCCTCAAATAGGCAAATCGCCCCAAGACTGTTGTCACCCAAATCCCGGGCAGGCCGGAGGCCTGGGATAGGCAGGACCGGTATTGATGATGGATTATAAAACGGGTAAAAAATACCCGAAACTCAAAAAATTATTGAATAGGTTCGAAAAAAATAATTATTCAGGTATCCTTTTCACTTTTGCCTTTTCACTTTTCACTTTTACCCTTTTCATCGCCTGTGACGAACCCTTTCAACCACTACTGGAAAATAATTCTGCCCCATTTTCCATCTATGGCTATCTGGATGCCACTGCCGACACACAGTGGGTAAGGGTTACACTTCCGGAAAATTTTCCAACTCCAAAATTGTAAATAACAGGACATACGAATGACTTACTGTATATTAGCGGAGTAGACCGTCTGATAGATGTTCAGGTGAGATTCTTTTATCGCATTACGTATGAAGGAGTGGTTGAGAACAGAATGGTTGCCGTACCTGTCACAAACCGGGCACAAAGAACCGGTGACGGAGAATACCTCGTCAGAATCAATAACCAATTCGTAAGAACAGGAGTTCAGCTTTTACTCCCGGCATCCGCACGTGCAGAACTTTTATACCGCCAGATATTTGTAGCCCAGGGCGGCCCGGAATGGAATGATGAAATCCGGTCTCTGGACGATCTGGTTTATATTCTTCCTGATTCTTTTTCAAACGTTGAAGGTGGGATAGGATATCTCGTTGGAATTGTCAGCAAGTCGATTCCCTACAAAAGCTGCTATTCTGAAGGAGAACCCACTGTACTAATCGCCTGCCCCGAAGAACAGCAGTTTTTTTATTAAGTGACATATAAGTTATGCTACCATCAAACAAACTGAAGCATTTACCGGATATTTACCATCTTCCCCTGCGACGGATATCATATCGTCTGCTTCTTTGCGATAACTGGTCACCTGCCCAAAACGGCCTGAGATTATCATCACGCAGCTGAAGGGTGTTACCGTTTGTGGTAATTTGTTTGGCAATAAAATTGCCCGGTTCCATCTTTTCAGTCCGGAATCCATACACTTCAATTTCCTGTCCTGTTACAAGGCGGTTTACATACGATTCTACTGCATAGGCAGCCCCTAAATGTACATTTAAAACATGGCCGTCTGTACTGTTTTTTACATACAGGTGAGTGCCGATATAGGCATGTCCGGTTGTGTTTTCACATGGCCCGGTTTTAATTTCTACCAGTTCTCCAATGAACTTTTCTATGGATGGTTTAACTGTTTCCTGCCCCATTCCGGTTATGCTGCCGGTTCCTTTTTGACCGTTTGCAGAGTAAGCAAATGTCAGGGTTATACTTGCCAGAATGACCAATATTTGTGGTATTGCTTTCATTTTTACACCTCAGATTATTCAAATGTGATGACATCATTGCCATCTGGATATTAGACGTAAATGATATAAAATCGTTTGAGGTGTTTTTCAGTGGTAAGTGTTGATGAGTCAGTAGTTAAAAGCCTGCCAGGTTGTGAGATATTTCTCACCTTCTTCTATAAATACCATTGTAGCTGCTTCCCATATACGATCCCCACATAACTCTTTTATCAAGGCCGTATGTTGATCGAAGCCGGGACATTTTGAAACCGTTCATCGCAAAAATGTCCCGATTATCACCGAGTACTGAGTAAACAATGTCGAGTTTTCCATTTCCATTGAGATCTCCGACCCATGGAGTTGAAGCAAGGTTTGCCCCAGGCTCAAGGTCATTGATTGAGTATTGGATATCGTTATAGAGATCATAAACTACAAGAAAATGCTCGTAGATAAATGTGCCGTCAAACTGTTCATATCCGATATTCAGACTCAGTAAAACATCATCGAACCCATCCTTGTTAAAATCTGCCACAACAGGGGTTGCGGTTTGGAATATGCCGAAAGTTTCCCGTGCCAGTATTTCACCGGTCATACCGTTGATGAGAAGCTGTTCATTATCCCGCAGATTTGGCCAAACACCGATAGAGAAAGTGGTAAACAGGTCAATCCGGTTTTGATCTTTAAAATTTCCAATTGCAATGGAGGCATAAGCTTCCCGGTTTTCAGTTACGATTTCCCACAAAACTGAACTATCCCGGCCCCTGATTGCAATCACTCTTCCGTCAACCGAGTTTACGGCAATATCGAGGGTGCCGTCGTTGGTAAGGTCCACAAGTACAGGTGGGGCAATAAAGCCTTTATTTATGCCAGTTGCGAGCAAAATTGAACCGGAAAGATCCTCATTCATTACATCGGAAAGAGTAGTCCTGTAGAGGTTTCCTCCAATGGTTTCACCACCTGTGCCGTATATTATCGAGTAGTCTTCGTCATCAGGATGAAGTTTGGCTACTACAGCCGACATGTAGGTTTCTTTTCCGTCAGGAACCGTGGCTTCTGCAATGATTTCACCCGTTGCTGAGGCAATAACCATCAGTTTTCCTGCCGGTCGATTGGGATCGAATGGCTGAACGGTAAAATCTCCTCCGTTGGCAACTAACAGGTCGGGCAACCCATCGCCATTTTGATCGGGGATTAGCTGGGCATTATAAAAATTAAAATAACCTCTTTCTTTTGCAATACTATGGCTGGCATCTGGCATAAATTCCCAGATGATATTTCCGGTTCTGCCTTCAATCGCTTTGAGCAACGCGGCGCGTCCGTTTATGATCACATCCTGTGTGCCGTCTCTGGTAATATCAAGAAGTGTAGCAGAGCCGAATACCTGGTCGTGCGCGGGCAGTTTCCAGAGGGTTTCGCCTGTTGCACCACTCAGCGCTACAACCCCGATGTGAGTTTCCATCATTTCCAATTTGCCGGTACCAAAAACAAGATCTTTTACGCCGTCGCCATTGAGATCAGCGGCCCTGGGGGATGAATAAATTCCGATTTCCGGTAAACTACGATTCCACACATGCTCAATATGTACTTCCGGTGTGAATTGGTCGGGATCCCTGTTGCACATTATCCCTGTGAGCAGTAAAAACAAAAAAATGGCAAAAAATTTCATGATCATTGATTTTTTAGGGTTGAACCCGGAAATATTGCAGACTGCCGTTATTATTTCCGACAAGCAGTACCTTGCCTTCAGGTGTGTTGATCAGGGCAAGAGTACGCACATCACCCGGAGCCAGCAGACCGCTTTGTAAAACGGGAACGGGTTGAAATAAACCGTCTCCGTTACTTTTCAGTAACAGCCCGTTTCCTGCATCGGCACGGGCAATATTTGGTTCGCTATGGTACATATTTCCCGCTATAATCACGTCGGAATTACCGTCACCAGTTACATCATCAATAACCATGCCCTTTATGGGTGAAACCTGTGCCTCATTTGGCAATGGATGCCTGGAAAATGTACCGTCTCCGAGATTTTTGAAAATGGCACTGGCGAATGTATCAGACTGAAAATGAAGGGCTTCGTTCAGCCCGGAGCTGCCAAATATCCTGCGCAGATTGGCTGTGGAAAAGGATTCGAAAGATGTGAACGTTGCCGCAATCATTTCCATTTCACGCCCGTAATAGGCAAGGCCGTGAAAAGGGTATTGGTTTTCACCGATTTCCCGGGTCAGTATTATATCAGTTTCGCGATTTCCGGAGAAATCGGCCGCCACCATTCCGAACCTGCTTTCAGGCGATGTTGTATATGAATGATTCAGGCCAAGGTTGCCGGCCAAAATATCCGGGTAACCATTGCCGGTAAAATCTGCGGCAGCAATACTATACCACCACCCATTATTTGGCGGAAGTTTGGTGCCGGATGTAATATTTTGGAGTTTGTTTCCGGTATTTTCAAAAAACTGAACAGGCATCCATTCACCGGCTGTTACAAGGTCATTTTTACCATTACCATTTAAGTCAACCCAAACGGCACTGGTGATCATGCCACCCGGTTCGATGAATACGGGTGCCGCTTCACGGGTAATATCTGTAAATCGGCCGCCATCATTTCTAAGGATATAACTTCTGGAAGGCTTCGGATAATCCCTCGGGGTTAACCGGCCTCCGATAAACAGATCGGGCAGCCCGTTTCCTGTATAGTCGCCTACTGCAATCGCTGATGTGCTGGTCAGCATTTGGGGCAGCGCACTGTTATCACGTAAAAAACGCCCGTTGCCGTAATTGATGTAGAGCCTGTCCTGGAGCAGTGACGATACCGGTGAGGTATGATAGCTGCCGCTTGCAACGTATAAGTCGAGGAGTCCGTTGCTATTTGCATCAAAAAATACGGCACCCCAATCCTCGTGATTTCTGTCGGCCTCAAATGGCTGCTGGTTTGGAGCTTCTATGAAAGTGCCATCATCCTGTTGGAAATAGAGTTTTCCCGGGAAACCGGCACTTGCGCCGATATACAGGTCATCGAACCCGTTTCCGGTTATATCACCCACAGCTATCGGCGGACCCTGCCGCGACACCATATAATGCAGCATCGATTGTACACTGTAATCTACGGATTGGTGATCATCGCGGTGTATAAAAGTCAATCCTATCGAAGCAGGATCGATAGAATGAAAGTAAGTGGCCTTATTCCGTTTTGAAACCGGATCTTCAAAAATGTCATGAACTGCCTCAGATTGATGGAGGGATATAACCTGATTGGACGGAATATCCTTCAACAGCTGTTGCCTTCCATCCGGCCATATAATTTTGAGGCTGTCTGCCCATTCTGCTTCTCCAAGGCCGAAGTGTACCCTGCCGTCCATAGTGGACATATAACCGCGGTAAGGGCTGTGATAGATATACTGTTTTTGACCGTTTGCCCACAAAAATATTTTTGCCCCGATTCCCCGGAGATTCGGGTAATCGCCATTTAGTTTTATTTGCAGGTAATGGGATGATTCACCTTCAGGTGCCACATTTTCATAGACAAATGCGGTTGCATTAATATTATTCACAACCAGGTCGAGCCTGCCGTTGTTATTCAGATCCGCGTGTGCCGCACCATATGAATAGCCGGGATGATTCAATCCCCATTCAACGGTTTTATTAGTGAACGTAAGATCACCGTTATTCCGGAAAATATAGTTTGGTACGTTGTATGAATGGATATTCCGCAGAATTTCACGTTCCCTCTCTCTTATCCGTTGAGGATCGCCCAGCCGGCGTGCATTATGCATATCACTCAAGTAATCAAAATCATTAACAGCTTTCGGGTATCCGTTTGTTGCAAATACGTCTTTAAAACCATCATTATTATAGTCGCCAAATAATACTGTCCAGTTCCAGTCGGTGTATGCCACGCCTGCCATCCGGGCAATTTCACTGAAAATGATATTACCGTCATCATCAACGCCATGATTCATTTGCAGTGTATTTTGATTATAGTGGTGGAAATACCCTAACCGGCGCAAATCCATAAAACCGCTATAGGTTGTTGAGCCACTCATCCGTTTGCGGCCGGGGAGGTGTTCAGGCATCATGTCACTTTGAAGGATATCGGGCCACCCGTTGTTGGTGAAATCGGCGATATCGATTCCCATTCCGGCAAAACTTGTGTGACGCAGAAAATCGGCAGCCCTGTCGGTAAAAGTTCCGTCTCCGTTATTGATGTATAAAACATCATTTGGGGTGATATCATTGGAAACATAGATATCCGGCCAGCCGTTGCCATTCAGGTCGGTAGCTACAACCCCCAGGCCATAACCGAGGCGTTTTAAAATTCCGGCTTCTTCAGACACGTTGGTAAATGTGCCATCTCCATTGTTGCGATAGAGCTGATCAAAACCGTAGGGGTCGTTGCTTCTTTCACCAAAGGTAACCATTCCCGATTCACCTCTTCTGAACTCCCCCGGTGAGTTTCCCAGCAGGAACAGGTCAAGATAGCCGCTGCCGTTGTAATCAAAAAAAACTGCGTGAGTAGTGAATCCGGTATCATGAATATTAAATTCGGAAGCAGCCTCCCTGAATGTTCCGTCACCATTATTCAGGAAAAGAAGGTTGGCGCGCTCTTCGGGTGTTGACCATTCAGGACCTGATACGGAGACATAAATATCAAGATAACCGTTGTTGTTGATATCCACCATGGAAGCACCGGTTGCCCAGGCTGAGGTTGCCAACCCCGCACGTTCAGTGATATCCTCAAACTGCATGTCACCAAGATTCAGGTAAAGTTTACTGGAAACCATATTGCCGGAAAAGAAAATGTCGGGCAGGCCATTATTGTTAATGTCACCAATGGCTACACCGGCACCATTGTAAATAAACGCATCAGTCTGGGCATTTACTCTATCGTTTGTTGTTATCGTATTTTCAAATGTGATGCCGGTTTGATCAGGATCCAGTTTTTGAAAGAGAGTATGGCCCGTTTCCTTGCTGCTGCAGGCGTAGACCAGTAAAAGGAGGGGGAATAAAAAGAACTTTCTTAGAATAGTATTATACATAGGAATAAATCTGTAGCTGAAACTGAAAAATAATAACAATAATCCATGAATAAGTCACCATGAACTCACACTTATCGACCTGACTGCATACCGGTGTTTTTCCGGTTTCTGACTCGCAAGGGATCAGCGTCGGGGTTTAAGGGTATAAATAACCGATTATGTCATCTTAAACCCAGATCGCTACCGGTAACAGATTTGTAATTTGAAAAAAATCTTGCCGTTTTATTGCCACGAAGGCCCCAGGACACAAAGCAGCACCAAGGTTTTGACCACGCGAGCCCATCATTTCACCCCATCCCTCTTAGTTAACCTTTGTGACATCGCGCCTTATGGTAAAAAGAGTTGGAAATATCTTTTTAAGAGATGATATACTGCCAACACCTCAAAATACCCAAATGGATACCCATGGCAAAAACCTGCCAATAAAAGATTGTCCTTTACGTAATACTCTAAATATTTTTATTGAAGCAAAACCATGTTGGCATTATCTTGGGTCTCTGTTTGAATCTTTTTGGTTTCAGTTTGGGTTATATTTACCCATTTGCAAGTATAGTTTAAACAGCATTTCTAATCCGGCTACGATTATTGACTGATTTACATTTTATGAGAAACGCTCTTTGTGGTAAACCATATCTTTTTTTTATTGGACTGCTTGTATTCATGAGCTGTGCAAAAAAGGATGAAGACACCCGCTTCATACTGCTTCCGCCAGCTCAAACGGGCATTCATTTTTCAAATGATATTGAAAGTACACCCGAATTCAATATCCAGAACTACCTCTATTTTTATGATGGAGGTGGGGTGGCTGCGGGAGACCTGAACAACAACGGTCTCCCTGACCTGTTTTTTACCGGGAACATGACAGATAACCGTCTTTATTTCAACCTTGGGGATTTTGTATTTGAAGATGTAACGGAACAGGCCGGAATTATCAACGATCCGGACAGCTGGTCAACAGGGGTTACGATGGGTGATGTTACCGGAAACGGTTTCCTTGATATTTACGTAAGCAGGGTGAATTTTAGAAACAAGGAGGGTGCTAATCAGCTCTTTATTAACAACGGAGACGGAACATTTACTGAAAGTGCTGCCGAATATGGTCTCGATTTTGTGGGCTATTCAACCCAGGCGGCTTTTTTTGATTATAACAATAATGGCAGGCTCGATCTTTTTTTACTAAATCATACGTTCCATGGCGACAATACCTATGGCCCTGTTGAAATTCTTCGTCCACGTCCGCATCCGAAAGCGGGAGACCGCCTATTCAGAAATGACGAAGGTTTCTTTACTGATGTAACTGCGGAAGCCGGTATTTATAGCAGTGCCCTTGGTTATGGTCTCGGTCTTGCAATAACCGATATCAACCAAAACGGATGGCCAGATATTTATGTGGGAAATGATTTTCACGAGGATGATTATTTCTATATCAATAACGGCGACGGTACATTTACGGAAATGCTCTATTCGATGGTGGGCCATACCAGTAATTCTTCCATGGGAAATGATGTGGGGGATATCAACAATAATGGCAGAACTGACATTATTTCCCTGGATATGATGCCGGAAGATCATATCACTTTTCTCAGGTCAGGCGGGCCCGATGTGGTAATGATAGCCGATGCAAAAAAAAGTTTTGGTTTCGGGGAAAAAAATCACAGAAATACACTGCAAATAAACATGGGAATACCTGAAGGCAAGGAAGTTCCTGTATTCAGTGAAACGGCTTTTGCTTCTGGCATTGCCCGTACCGAATGGAGCTGGTCGGCACTTTTAGCTGATTATGATAACGACGGCTTTAAAGATCTGTTTGTAACAAATGGTTTACCCCACAGGCCAAATGATCTGGATTATGTTGCACGCCTGGCAACTGTAAGAGAGCGGTTCAGGGGTGATGAACTCAAAAACCAGGAATATGCCCTTATCGATATGATGCCGGAAGTGAGGGTTCCGAATTACATGTTTAGAAACAACGGTGACCTTACATTTACAGACTTCACAAATGACTGGGGATTTTCTACACCTTCTTTTTCAAATGGAGCGGTATATGTTGACCTGAACAACAACGGAATGCTCGACCTGGTTGTGAATAACATAAATGCCCCCGCATTTATCTACCAAAATACTACCGAATTGCAGGATTCTACACATTTCTTGAAGGTGAAACTGGAAGGAGACACCCCGAACACCACCGGGATTGGATCTAAAGTATTCATATACAATCAAAGCGATGCCAATATACTTTACCGCGAACAATTTCCTACGCGTGGTTTTCAGTCATCGGTTGACCATGTGCTTCATTTTGGATTGGGTATGAAATCATCAGCAGATTCACTCCTGGTTATCTGGCCCGACAGGCGCTACCAGGTGCTCACGAATGTGGATGCAAACCAAACCCTGGTATTGAGACAGTCGGAAGCATCCGGTGAATTCGATTATTCCACTCTCCATCAGTCCGGTACTGTACCTTTGTTTCGCAATATTACGGAAGAACTGGAGATCAACATTCGTCATATTGAGAACTCTTTTGACGACTTCTATCGCGAACCGCTGATGCCATATAAACAATCAACCCGCGGCCCTGCACTGGCAGTTGCTGATGTGACAGGCAACGGCCTCGACGACATATATATAGGCGGTTCAAGAGGCTTTGCCGGCAGACTCTTTTTGCAACAGGCGCCGGGACGGTTTGTGGAATCGGATCAGCCCGATTTTAATACAGACAGGCACTCTGAAGATGTAGATGCCATCTTCTTTGATGCAACCGGAGATGGCCTGCCCGATCTGTATGTTGTTAGCGGGGGAAATGAATATACCATGGATTCCCCTGAACTGGTTGACCGGCTATACATTAATACCGGTAATGGCCAATTCAGAAAATCGCTGAACAGCCTGCCGGAGATCGCGGTAAACGGGTCCGTTGTCAGGGCGGCCGACTTTAACGGCAACGGCTATCTTGATTTATTTGTAGGTGGTCATACCATCCCATGGAGATATGGTATCGGGCCGCAGAGTATGATTCTTGAAAATAACGGAAGGGGCGTATTTACGGATGTAACTGACGTTGTTGCTCCTGAAGTAGAAACTATCGGCAATGTTACGACAGCATCCTGGGTAATAAACCCGGACACCGGGCTGCCTGATTTGCTGGTTGCCGGGGAATGGATGCCGGTTAATTTTTTCGAAAACAGAAACGGTCGCTTTGTTCACCGCACGGAAGACAGGGTTCTTAGTCATTTAAAAGGCCTCTGGCAAACTTCGGCAGTCGCTGATCTTACCGGGAATGGGTATTATGATATCATTCTTGGAAATTTTGGCATCAACAGCAGAATGCAGCCATCCTCCGATAACCCGCTAAGGCTATATGTGAATGATTTTGATGGAAACGGACATACCGATCCCATTATCACTACAAAAGTAAACGGAGTTGAAAAAACATTTGAACAGCTCGACGAACTGATGATGCAGATGCACAATATTCGCGGCACTGTTCGAAGTTACCGTGATTTCGCGGGAAGAAGCATCCGGGAGTTGTTTGATCCGCAAAAGATTAACGAAGCTCTTCAAAAAGAAATCAACGAATTGCGTTCGCTGGTTCTCCTGAATAATGGAGACGGGTCTTTCGAGAAGGTTTATCTGCCGTTCGAGGCACAATGGTTTCCTGTTAAATCTATCCTGGCAGAGGACGTAGATGGGGACGGAATCCCGGATTTGATTATAGGTGGAAATCTTTTTGCGGTAAAACCCAGTATAGGTGGCAGGCAGGATGCCGGTTATGGCCTGGTTTTGAAAGGTGATGGCAGTGGAAATTTTGAATCCCTGGCCATCAGTAACAGCGGTTTCTATGCCGATGGAGAAATACGGGCGATACTGCCGGTAAACCTGGGCAATGAAAACAGAAATTGGATCGTTGCAAGAAACGATGAAGAAATTCTCATTTTTACCGAAAATGAGAAGTAATTGGTACGGTATTCGCCAAAAGAATTCAGGTATAATGGTTCTGGACTACTGGCATGTTAATGAATTTCCAAATTCCAAATCACAAATTCCAAACTCTAAAATGTTGATATTATTTTTTATCTGACTTTTTCGGAATATCGAAACCTGTATTGTGGGTTAAAAAATATTTGAAATTTGGTCCCTGGATTTTGAATTATCTGCCATTTTAGGTCAGAATTTAAATTTTAAGACACTATCGATTCATTTATGTACAGATTGATGAATAAAAGCTTGCTGCTTCTCATTATAATAATCGGGATTACATCCTGCAGGCCGGCAGACCGGGAAGTGCAACGAACTGATGCGGACTATCAGCAGGCGGTTGCTGACTTCTATATGAGCCTGGGTGCCAGCCAGACCGATCAATCCCGGTTTGCGTTCAACAAAATGAATGATGTTGCGCAGGCATTTCCCAAAGAGAGTGCAGCCTGGGCGAATCTGGCGGTTTATGCAATGAGGCAGGGTAATTTTGATCTGGCCCTGGACAGGATTGGGCGTTCGCTGGAATTAAACCCTGAACATGAAGATGTGCTGTTTCTTGCCGCCATCATCGACAGCAGGCGAGGGGATATGGCGGGTTCAATTGCTTATTTACAGCGTGCCAAAGCAGCAGCTCCTGAAAATTTACGCATCCGCTACGCACTGATACAGGAAATGGAGAGGGAAGACGATATTGCAAATTCACCACAAATTCGTGAAAATCTTCTGATGCTTCACGACATGATACCACAAAACCAGGTTGTTATGATAGAACTGGTGCGACTTGGTGTTAAAGAACAGGATTTGGAACTGGCAGGCCGGTTTTTTGATAAAATGGGTGAGCAGACGTCAGACTGGGATTCAGATACCCAAAATCAGTATCGGCTCGTAGAGGGTTTGATAGATGAAGAAAATATATCCGGGCTTTCGCTTGAACTTTCCTTTCTGCGTAGCGGACTGGAATCACATCCGCGCTTCCAGGACGACCTGCTCCAGGTACAGCTGCCTCCAACTGATGTAGGCTACCTTATCACAGAGTTTATTTATCTGCCTGCTCCTGAGGTAAAAGTTGCTGCCCCCGATCTTGATGTTCAGCTTGAGAAACTCCCATTGGAATTACCAGTTGACAGGGCAAGCTGGGTGAAGGGAGTTACACTGCTTGAGGATTCGCCGCCCTTTCCGGTTGGCATTACAAACGGTGAAGTAGTTGTGGATCAGAATGTACGGCTTCAGTTTCCCGGTAATACAGATACACTGTTGCCGGTATCGGCAGCTATTGAAATTGATTATAACTATAATTTCCGAAATGATATTGCAGTTGCTGGAGACAACGGTTTCAGGCTCTACAGGTTGAATGGTGACCAGACGTTTACGGATGTTACAATTGAAACAGGTATCAGCAGCACCGTAAGAAATGGGAGCTATTACGGGCTTTGGGCATTCGATATGGATATGGACGGCGACCTGGACATTCTTTTGGCACGGCAAAACGGATCACCGCTTGTGCTTCGGAATAATGGAGACGGTTCTTTTACCGAAGATGAACCGTTCCGGGGAGTGAGTGATGTCCGTAATTTTCTGTGGGCCGATTTAACTGGCGATGGTGCTCCCGAAGCCATCATGCTTTCTGTGAACGGTACTGTGGTTACGTTCAACAATATGAGAGGCGGGCGTTTCAGTGAGGGTGTAACTCTTGCGGAGAATGCTGCTGCCATAGCTGTTGCCGACCTGAACGCAGACGGACAATTCAATATCATATCTGTTGATGTTGATGGGATGTTTGTGAAACACAGGTATAACCTGCGTTATGCTGAGTGGCAGAGTGATATCATCATAGAACAAAGTAATACATCAATAGATACCGGTTCTGCCAGGCTGTTTATTGCCGACCTTGACAATAACGGCGCACTCGATCTGATTTTATCAAATGCGGAACAAACCACGATTTGGCTTGGTGATGAGGGCAGGAATCCTGTTCTCCTGGATAAAGTTTTACCCGGAGGTATTGTAAATGTATTTGATGTGGACGGAAACGAGCGGCTCGACCTTCTGGGAATATCGGAAGATTTGACACCTTTCCATTTAAAAAACGAAGGGACAAAAAATTATAACGCCCGTTCTATCCGTGCAAGGGCATCCGGTGACCTTGGCGACCAGCGTATCAACTCCTTTGGGATAGGGGGCGAAATGGAGGTGCGTTCAGGCCTGTTGTATCAAAAACAATTGATTTCCTCACCAATAGTTCATTTTGGGCTTGGAGAATATAATGAAGCTCAAATGCTGCGAATTATTTGGCCAAATGGTTCAGTTCAGGCTGAATTTGCCGAACTCGGAATGGGTGCAACTATATTTAATGAACAGATACTGAAAGGATCGTGTCCCTGGTTATTCTCTAATGATGGGGAAGAGATTCATTTTATTACCGACGCATTATGGAGATCACCTCTTGGCCTCAGGATTAACGCACAGGAAACTGCAGGCGTGATCCAAACCTTCGACAGGGTGAAAATACCAGGACAATATCTGAATCCGGTAAACGGTATTTATGATCTTCGAGTGACCGCTGAACTATGGGAAACCCATTTCTTCGATTATGCAGGGCTTGTGGCAGTTGACCATCCGGAAGGAACGGAAATATTCGTTGATGAACGGTTTGTTTTTCCTGCACCTGACCTCTCCACAAGGCTGATGCAAACTCCAAGGCCGGTTGCAAGAGTTACAGACGACAATGGCAATGATCTTACCGAAACAGTTTCTGAAATGAATCAAACATATATCAAGCCATTCAGAAAAACGGCCTACCAGGGGTTGGTTGAGGATCACTCCATTGTGATAGAACTGGATAGTAATAAACCCGATAGTGGAGAATGGCTGATTCTTTCCGGCTGGCTCAGGCCAACTGACAGTTCCATAAATCTTGCACTGAGCCAGGGTTCTGTGGAGCCGCCTCGCGGAATTAAAGTGGAGGTTTTATCAGGAAACAGTAATAGCTGGGATGTTTTACATGAAGATTATGGAATTCCCGCAGGAAAATTGAAAACCATATTAATTGATCTTGAAAATGCATTTAATTCAGAAGAAAACCGGAAGGTGAGACTGAGTACCACATCTGAAATTTACTGGGATGGAATTTTCCAGGCCCGGAAGATGGATGACTCTCTGATTTCGGAAATAAAACTGGAGCCTGTACTTCAAGAGTTAAGGTATCGCGGTTTTTCTGAATGGAACAGGGCAGACGCTGTTTCACCTAAGCTGCCAACCTACAGCGAAGTTGCAAGTACGGCCCAGCGCTGGAGGGATCTTGAGGGGTTCCATACCAGATTTGGCGATGTGAGTGAATTACTGGCAGAAATTGACGGCCGTTATGTGATTATGAATGCCGGAGATGAATTGATTTTGCATTTTGAATCGCCCGGTGAGCCTGCCGAAGGTTATACAAGAAGCTACATTTTTGTCTCGGACGGATGGGTAAAAGACGGCGATTACAACACCGAAGCATCGGCATCTGTATTGCCATTGCCTTATCAAGGTCAGGCAGATTATGAATACAGTGACGCAGGGAATTTATTTAATGATCCCGTATTCCAAAGGCATTCAGAGGATTGGGTAAACTACCATACCCGGTATATCACACCTCACATTTTCAGGTCTGCTTTATTATTCAATCAATAGTTTTTTCATGCGAAATTCATGATTATGCAAGCGCTTTTTATTATATTTTAGCCTTAAAAAAATTGGTTTAATGCCAATGAACGTTAAATAAACTCAATGAAAAAAGAGTTACTGAACCAAATCATTGTTACACTTATTTTTCTGCTGCTTGTGTCGGTACCGTTCGGCATGAAGAAGTACGAAGAAATTACCAATGCTGTCTTCGTTGGCGAAATGGAAGAGATCATCGAGAGGTATGGATTCTATCTTGAGGATGTTACTTCAAATGTTGGCGTCGATTTTGTCCATCAGCGAGCCACCGTGGATGAAAAACTTCACCACATTCTTCCGCAAATTTCATCAGTCGGAGCTTCCGTTTCCATTGCCGATTTCAATCGGAATGGTTTTCCGGATATTTACCTTACGAGCAGTGAATTTAGTGCCAAAAACGCATTATATATGAACCTGGGTGACGGTACTTTCATAGACGTAGCCGGGGAGATGGGAGTGGCAGACCTGAATATACCCGGCCTTGGGGCTTCAATGGGATCTGTTTGGGGCGATTACAACAATAATGGTTACGAAGACCTTTTTGTATATCGCTGGGGTAAACCTGAACTATTCAGAAATGAAGGGGGTACAGGATTTACAAGGGTATCTGATGAAGCCGGTCTGCCGGAACATATCAATGCAAATACCGCATTTTGGTTCGATTATAATAATAACGGGTACCTGGATTTGTTTGTTGGCGGGTATTATCACGAAGAGGTGAACCTTTTTGACCTTTCCGATACACGAATGATGCCCGACAGCTATGAATATGCAACAAATGGAGGCCTCAATTATCTTTTTGAAAATCAGGGTGACGGTACATTTGTGGATGTATCCGAGAAAGTGGGGCTGCATGAGACGCGTCGATGGACACTTGCAGCCGCTGCAGCGGATATCAATGATTCGGGGTACCAGGATATTGTACTGGCAAACGACTATGGTGTGGATGAGATTTTCATTAACCGCGGGGGAGAGTATTTCTTCAATACAGGCCAGGAAGCAGGCCTTGGTTTTGTGCCAAAGAGCGGTATGAGTGTGGATTTCGGCGACATATTAAACCAGGGCCAGTACGCAATCTATATTACCAATATCTCCGAGGCTGGGGTATTAATGCAAGGGAATAATCTTTGGGTCCCTTCAAGAAGATCTTCAGGCGAAATTCCGCGATACCGGAATATTGCAGGGAATATGGGTGTGGAAATTGGTGAGTGGGGTTATGCAGGCAAGTTTATCGATTTCAACAATGATGGATATCTTGACCTCTACGTAGCAAATGGATATGTATCTGATGAACCTGATACCGATTATTGGTATGATTACGCAAGAGTTGTGGGAGGCAACCGGAACGTAATTATTGATGCCACAAACTGGCCTGCGATGGAAGGGAGGACTTTCTCCGGGTATCAAACCAATAAAATCTGGATCAATGACGGGGCCGGCCGCTTCAGGGAAGTGGCAAGAAGTGTGGGCGGTGCGCTGGCTCTTGACAGCCGCTCTATTGCGTACGCTGATTTTACGGGCAACGGTTCACTTGATATTGTAGTTGCCAATCAGAATCAGCCTGTAACGATTTACAGGAACCACACCAATCCAAATCATAACTGGATCGGATTTGATTTGCAGGGGGTACGAAGTAACCGTAGCGCGATAGGTGCTACACTATTTCTCCATTGGGATGGCAAAGTAACAAAAAAACATGTGAGCGGAGGAGAAGCATTCAGTTCACAAAATCAACGGCAGGTTCATTTCGGAACAGGGCTTATCACCGAGGTAGAAAAAGTTGAAATTCGCTGGCCTTCGGGAATTGTGCAGGTAATCGAATACCCCGAAATCAATCAGTATCATCTGGTTACTGAACCAATTGAACTTTAGAGGCATAGCATTAAAAAGTACTCTGGAATGAACCGTTTTCATCAGCAGGTAAATGAATTACTGGCGAAAGATATGAGATACTGGATCCTGGATGCTGGTTGCTGATTGCTGGAAATTTAGATCATTTGTTATGGTTTTTATTAACACTCTGAATAAAACGGTTAATTTGTGGTGCATTATGACCGAAATCACGAATAACCAAATCTTAATTGAAAAAATTCGAAAAGTTTGCTTAATCTTGTATCCAAGTAGATACACTCTATATGTTCTTTATTGAAAAACAACAGAATTTGACAAATGGCTGAAAAAACTTAACGACCTAAAAGCCAAAGCGAAAATTTTGTTTAGAATACAGAAATTAGAAAATGATGAGCATTTTGGCGACTGTAAACCCGTTGGAGATGGAATTCGTGAAATGCGAGTAAATTTTGCGAAAGGTTATCGTGTTTACTTCAAAGAAAAAGAAGGGAAAATTATTATTCTTTTAATTGGCGGAGACAAATCGACTCAACAAAAGGATATTAAAAAAGCGAAAGATATTTGGAATAAATTAAATAGTTAGAAAAATGAAAACTTCAAAACTTGATATTGCAGATTATTTAGACAGCAAAGAAATGATTGCAGAGTATCTTAACTCTGTATTGGAAGAAGGAGACGATGCTGATGTTATTAATGCAATTGGGCATATTGCGAAAGCTATCGGAATGACAAAAATAGCTGAAGAAACTGGAATGAGTAGACCAAGTTTATACAAAGCATTGTCAGACGGATCAAAACCACAATTTGCCACCATAATGAAAGTAATAAAAGCTATTGGAGGACAAATACAAGTGAACCCAATTTGAGTGTGAAAAGAATAACGACACCACAAAAGGACCTACCCAAAAGTGGCGGTTCAGTGGTTAAATCATGCATTGTGCATCGATCAAAGTTTCTACTTGGTTGACAGGCTAGTGCTCCAAAATCGCCACCTTTGGGTAGCTGCAAAACCTTTTTTACCAAGTGTTGTCAGCTTATTTGTGAGCCTCTTAAAAAGTTCTTCATCATTCAAAGAGCCATTTTCCATATTTCTAAATTTTTATAACTCATTTTTACGTTTACTGTTTA
>RECI01000213.1 GCA_007694095.1 Balneolaceae bacterium
TAATCCATATCAATTTTAAACTCCATTTTTCCTATACTTAAAATTGAACAACCTGTTTTAATAAACGATTCTCTAATGAAACGGTATCTGATTGTATTGCTTTTCTTTTTACCGGTACTGACCGGCGCTGCTGAAACAAATATTTTTGATGAAGAACGAATTTTTAGTGGGGCTGAAGCTCATTGGATTGCGTCTGATAAACTTATCTGGAATGCCCCGCTAAATGCAGAACGCGTTGAAATCAGGTACAGTTTACAGGCAGATATCAGATTTTCCGATGACGAAGTTACAGGTGGTGAAATCATAAAACTTGAACCGGGGGCAGCTCTAACAAGGAGACAGTCAGACAAATTCAGGCATATTTCTGACAGGAGGGTATTTCGTGTAAACAGTGATACAGAAACCATTCGGCAGGCGGTAAAAGGACAGGTTGTGGCAATTGCATATGACAATGAAGACAGGGCAATTTACGCAACACGGGTTCAGTTTCCGGGTATCATTGATGAACTTTTTTCGTATGATGGAATTCTTGGCCCTGCCTACCATGAAGAAGGAATAGATGTGAAACTTTGGGCGCCAACTGCCCAATCGGTTTCCATTACAGTTTATAATGATTCAAAAAATCCCGTCGGTATTTTTCAGGCTGATGAAATCCCTGAAAACGGAGTATGGCATTTCAGAGGGCCGGAAGAGTGGGACAGAATGTTTTACCGCTTCACTGTGGAAGTTTATCATCATATCAATAATGAAATAAACCGTTTTGAAGTGACCGACCCATATTCTGTCAGCTTGTCCACCGACAGCTATTACAGTCAGTTTGCTGATCTTAAGGGGGATGAGAGTCTTAAACCTGCCGGGTGGGATGAGATCAGGAAAGTGCAGCCCCGTCCTGTTGATATTTCAATCTATGAAACCCATATAAGGGATTTCAGCATTATAGATACTTCTGTTCATGCCGGCCACAGAGGTACATACATGGCATTTACACATAACGGAATTGGAGGCGATAACCTGTCAAAAGGGATGAATCACCTCATTCAGCTTGCCGAGGCGGGGCTGACACATCTGCACCTTCTTCCGATCAATGACATCGCAAGCGTGAACGAAAATCCTGCTAACCGGATCGACCTGCACCATCCCTATAGCCGTATTTGTGGGTTTATTGAGCACGAAGAGTTGACAGATGCATGTGCGCGGTACGGTGATACTCCCATCAGAGAAGTTTTTGAAATGCTGGCAGATGAGGATCCTGTTACTGAAAAAATTCAGAAACCGTACAATGTGCCCGGGCGAATGAATGGACTTGCCGCTTATGATGGCTTTAACTGGGGGTACGATCCGTTTCATTTTAATGCACCGGAAGGAAGCTACGCCACCGATCCGGAAGGGGCGCAACGGATTCTTGAAGTTCGTGAAATGGTAAAAGCGTTGCATGAAGCCGGGCTGAAGGTTGTGATTGATGTTGTTTATAATCATACGTTTGCATCGGGTACATCGAGGTTTTCCGTATTGGATAAAGTGGTGCCGGGATATTATCATCGCTACAATCCGAATACAGGGGAAATGGAAACTTCAACCTGTTGCGATAATACCGCCGCAGAACATGCCATGATGGAAAAACTGTTGATAGATTCGGTTATTCTTTGGGCCCGGTACTATAAAATAGATTCATTCCGGTTCGACCTCATGGGCCATCATCCGCGTTATGTGATGGAAAACCTGCAAAAAGCTCTTGCAATGCTCACCCTTGAAGAGCATGGGGTTGATGGGGCCAATCTGTATATCTATGGTGAGGGTTGGAATTTTGGTGAGGTTGCTGATAACCGGATATTCGAACAGGCTACACAATTCAATATGGGCGGGACAGGAATCGGGAATTTTAATGACCGTATCCGCGATGCCATCCGGGGCGGTTTTTTCTCATGGAGCGGACGTGAACAGGGATTTGCCAACGGCAGATACCTTTTTCCAAACGAAGACGATGAAGATAACCGCAGCCGGCAGCTCGAAGGGCTCCTCAGTCAGGCCGACAGGATACGGGTTGGCATGGCGGGTAACATGGCTGAATATCCATATTTGAACCGCTTTAATGAAGTTGTGACCGGTTCAAACGAATACATCGGCTATACACTTCTCCCGCAGGAGTCGGTAAACTATATCGATAAGCACGACAATGAAACGTTGTGGGATAATACGCAGGCTAAGCTTCCTTTTGATCTCGATATGGACAGCCGTTTAAGAATTCATCTACTGAGCACTGCATTCATTAATTATGGACAGGGTGTGCCCTTTCATCAATTGGGAACAGATATTCTGCGCTCTAAATCAATGGACCGCAACAGTTTTGATTCTGGTGACTGGTTCAACTCAGTTGATTTTTCACTTGAAACAAATAACTGGGCAATCGGGCTGCCGCCTGCATGGGATAACAGCGACCGGTGGGATGAACACAGAATTATCCTGTCAAACCCTCAAATTGAAGTGATCCGTGAACATATGGAGTTTACGAATGCGGTATTCCGTGAGCAACTGAGTGTTCGTTATAGTTCACCTCTTTTCAGGCTGGAGACTGCGGAAGAAATTAAACGAAGGGTAAAATTTCACAATACAGGTCCCGATCAGGTTCCCGGTATCATCGCCATGAGTATTTCTGACGGTACATGTGCCGGTGAAACGCTGGACGAATATCTTGACGGCATTTTGGTGCTATTTAACAGTGATCTCATTGCCCAGCAAATCCATATCGGGATACGAGGATTGGATCTTCATCCGGTTCTGGCGGAAGGCACGGATACAGTGCTTCATAACACCAGCATCAGCAATGGTACTATAACCATTCCAGCACACTCGGCTGTAGTTTTAATCAAACGTCAGGATGGAGAACAGGGGAGTTTTCCATGTAATCCTTTTTTAGAGAGTGAGTGAAGACCTGCCAGAGTGCGCTGCTTTTGCGCTCCTGGCAGAGTCTGGGGTTTGTGTGAGGGGGTTTTGAGAGATGGAGAGATGGAGAGATGGAGAGATGGGGGGATATGCGCTGAAGGAGTGGTTATCTTGGCACGAAATTTCTGTTTTATTAGATTTTTACACTATTAAAGCGAAAAACTTCGCATTTTTTAAGGATTATTATCGTTTATATATCCAAATAGCTATTTTTTTTAGTGATTGGCTGAATTACTTGTGTATTTATGCCATCATGATAATGGGCAAAATATTTACAATCATAGCAGACCGATAGATGAAAACCGGCAGAATAATTTTTATATCCTTAGTTGTACTCGCACTTTTGGGGTGGTGGGGTTTCAATCAGTTGAATCATACAGAAAGAGGATTGCCGCCTCTTCATACGGAAACAGTAGACCGGGGTGATGTATCGCAGCGTGTGGTAGCACATGGTGCAATTCAGCCTGTACAAAAAGTTACGGTTGGCAGCCAGGTCTCAGGAATCATTGATGAGCTGTATGTTGACTTTAACACTATTGTGAGACGCGGGCAGGTAATTGCACAGATTGACCCATCAACATTTGAAGCAGAAGTAAGCTCTGCGAGAGCTGAACTGGAGTCGGCCGAAGCAGGCCTGGAATTGGCCCGGATGCAGTGGCTCAGAGTACAGGAATTGAGGGAGCGTCAATTTATTTCACCACAGGAAGCCGATCAGGCCAGTGCCACTCTCAGGCAGGCCGAAGCACAGGTAAGTGTACGGAGGCATGCCCTTGAAAGGGCCGAAAGAGAACTTTCGCGCGCAACCATCACTTCACCAACAGACGGAATAGTAATTTCACGCGATGTGGATGTGGGACAGACTGTAGCAGCAAGCCTGAGCGCACCTATTCTTTTCGAAATTGCTGCCGACCTTGGCCAAATGCAGATTCATGCCAATGTTTCCGAGGCTGACATTGGAGTTGTTACTGAAGGCCAAAGAGCGGTTTTCCAGGTAGATGCCTACCGGGGGCGTGAGTTTGAGGGAAAAGTGATCCAGGTAAGAAATGCACCATTGCTTGAAGATAATGTGGTTCACTATGAAACGATTATTGCGGTTAACAATGATGAAAGGCTGTTGAAGCCAGGAATGACTGCCGAAGTTTCCATCATTACTGATGAACGCCATGATGTGTTGAGGGTAAGAAACACGGCGCTGAGAGCGCGCCTGCCGGACAGCATCAGGCCGGATGACCCGCCAGTCGAGGAAGGTATGGACGGAAGAGCATATCTCTACTCTGGCGGTGAAATCACGGCCAAACGAATTAAGACAGGATTAAGTGATGGTGTTTATACCGAAATTATTGAGGGCTTGGAGCTTGGTGATCAGCTGGCTGTGGGCCTGTCTTTACGGGCACAGGATGAAAGTGAAAGAAGAAGTCTCTTCAGTGGAAACCAGGCGCAATATTAAAAATGGCTATTGTTGATTTACAAGGGATTACCCGAACCTACCGTACAGGATCTGTAGCTGTGGATGCTCTCAGAGGGATTGATATACTGATAAACCGGGGAGTATTTGCATCCATAATGGGGGCAAGCGGATCGGGAAAATCCACGCTGATGAATATTCTCGGATGCCTCGATCAGCCAACAGCAGGTACATTCAAACTGGATGGTGAAGATGTATCCACCTTCAGCAAAAACAAACTCGCCAATGTGAGGAATCGTACTATTGGGTTTGTTTTCCAAAGTTTTCATTTATTACCGCGTACCACAGCACTCGAAAACGTGGAACTTCCGCTACTTTACAGTGATGATAATCTAAGCTGGAAAGAGATCCACAGACGGGCGATGAATGCCCTGGAAATTGTAGGCCTGGCCGACCGAGCCAAACACAATCCCAATGAACTTTCAGGAGGGCAGCAACAGCGGGTGGCTATTGCACGGGCGCTGGTAACAGAACCTAAAATGCTTCTTGCCGATGAACCCACAGGCAACCTTGACAGCCGCACCAGCCTGGAAATTATTGATATTTTTCAAACCCTGAATAAAGAAGGCTTAACTATTTTAATGGTAACTCATGAACACGATATCGCCCGGTTCAGTGAAAGGATTATCACACTGCGTGACGGCCTGATTATTTCTGACAGGAAAGTGGAACCGGTTCAGGCAAAAACGGCACTGGTAAACTGGAAAGAACAGGATGCAGTTGTAATCGAAAACGAGGTAAACGTATGAAAGTATCCGCTGTACCTTATGTTGCACTGAAAGCACTGCGCCGAAACCGGATGCGAACCATACTCACGGCACTCGGAATTGTGATAGGTGTGGCCGCTGTTATTACGATGGTTGGCCTGGGGCAGGGGGCAAGCTCCGAAGTACAAGAACAGGTGAACCGTCTCGGGCAAAATGTGGTGCTTGTTTTTCCAGGTTCTCGACAGCTTGGCGGGGTAAGCATTGGTGGCGGAAGTGCAAATACACTGACCATTGAAGATGCGATGGCTATACGGGATGAAATTCCTGAAGTGATTGCTGCGAGCCCGGAGGTTCGGTCGCAAAGAGTCATTGTTTATGGGAACCGGAACTGGCATACAAGGGTCTATGGTCAGTCGGCCGATTACTTGCAAATTCGCCAATGGCCCATTGAAAGCGGTCGTATGTTCTCCGACGAGGATGTTGACCGGACGGCCCTGGTTGCCGTTGTTGGCCAAACTATTGTGGATGAACTTTTTGAGGGGTCTGACCCCATCGGGGAAACGGTTCGCGTTAGAGGGCTTCCCCTTGAAATTATTGGAGTTCTTTCCCGTAAAGGTATGTCTCTCATGGGCTCAGTGCAGGACGATATTGTAATTGTACCATATACAACAGCTTTCCAGAGAATATCAGGTCGTTCACATGCAATGGTGATTAATGTTCAGGTATATGATCAGGAATCGATGTTGATTGCCCAGGAAAAGATTACAGATTTACTAAGAGAACGCCACCGGCTGGCTCCTTATCAGGATAATGACTTCACGGTCCAAACTCAGGAAGATGTGGCTGAAGCCGCCACTGAAACTTCACGGATTATGACATGGCTGCTGGCTTCTATTGCTGGTGTTTCGCTCTTTGTGGGTGGAATCGGCATCATGAATGTAATGCTGGTGAGTGTGACAGAACGTACAAGAGAGATAGGACTGCGACTTGCCGTGGGTGCCAAATCGCCGGATGTGCTTCTTCAATTTTTAATTGAGGCGGTAGTGCTTTGTTTGCTCGGTGGAATCGGGGGTATCGCTTTGGGAGTGATCGCGACAGAGGTGATCGCAACTTATGCAGGCTGGCCCGCACTCTTCTCTACCGAAGCGATGATTGTTGCCGTAGGTGTTTCTGCCGCAGTGGGTGTTTTCTTTGGCTTTTACCCCGCCTGGAAAGCTTCACGGCTCGATCCCATCGAAG
>RECI01000266.1 GCA_007694095.1 Balneolaceae bacterium
AATGTTGTTCTTCTTGACGAGGAAAAGGCGGATAATTTGCGCGACCTGCTGCAAGAAGCCGGGTGGTCGGTTACAAACATCGATGTAAAAATTCAAAAACGCAGTCCTTCAGCGCCGTTCATAACGTCCACACTTCAGCAGGAAGCAAACCGGAAATTTGGATTTTCCGCCCGTGATACCATGAGCATCGCCCAAAAACTATACGAAAACGGGCTCATCACATATATGCGTACCGATTCGATGAACCTGTCAGTCCAGGCCATCAACGCAGCGCGTGAAGAGGTGGAGAAGCAGTATGGCAAAGAATATCTGTTTGAAAGGGTAAGAAATTACGGAAAAACCAAGGGTGCCCAGGAAGCGCATGAGGCCATTCGGCCAGCCGGTTCAAGTTTTATTCACCCGGAAAAATCAAAACTGAGCGGACGTGAGTTTAAACTGTACGACCTGATCTGGAAGCGAACCATTGCCACACAGATGGCCGAAGCCAAACTGGAATTTACCAATGTTACCATTACGGCTGAAAAAGATGATACCAAGGCTGATTTCAGAAGCGGTGGTAAAAAAATTCTTTTCCCCGGTTTTTTCAGAGCTTATGTGGAAGGCAGCGACGACCCTGAAGCGGCTATTGATAACCAGGAAATCTACTTACCCGAAATGGAAGAGGGCGAACCTGTTGAAATGCACAGCCTCGATTCAATTTCCCATGAAACCAAGCCGCCGGCAAGATATACAGAAGCAACGCTGGTAAAAGAGCTGGAAAAAAGAGGTGTAGGCCGACCCAGTACGTATGCAACCATTATCAGTACCATTCAGGATAGAGGTTATGCAAAGAGCGATGGTAAAACACTCATTCCTACCTACACAGCTTTTGCAGTAACTGGTCTGCTTGAAGAACATTTTCCGCACCTTGTGGATAGTGAGTTTACATCAGAACTGGAACACAAGCTTGATCAGATCGCTGGCGGGAAGTATGATCCGGTAAAATATCTTGATGATTATTACAAAGGGGAAGACGGCCTCAAAGCGCAGGTGGAAAAGCAGGATGATATAATTGATCCGCAACAGGCAAAAATTTTAAAACTGCCTATTGAAGGATTGAATGGAACCCAGGTTCATGTTGGCCGGTTCGGACCATACATAAGAACAGAGTTAAACGGGGAAGAAATTACCACCTCCCTCCCTGCCGACCTCGACCCCGGAGAATTATCTGCTGAAAAAATCAGTGAATTGCTGAATGTTGAAAAAGACGGGCCGGTTTCATTGGGCAACCATCCTGAAACGGATGAGCCGGTTTATGTGCTTAACGGCAGGTTTGGCCCATACGTGCAGCTTGGTGAAGTTACAGAAGAAAATAAAAAACCTAAAAGGGTGAGCCTTCTTAAAGGTATGAAACCAGACGATGTGGATTTTGAGACAGCCACTTCGCTTCTTGAATTGCCGCGATCATTGGGAGACCACCCCGAAACAGGAAAACCGGTTAAAGCGGGAATTGGCCGTTATGGCCCGTATGTAGTTCATGACGGCACCTTCAAATCCCTGAAAAAAGATGATAATGTGCTCACGATTAATCTTTCCAGGGGAATTGACCTTTTGAATGAAAAAACCAAATCTAAAACAAGTTCATCTATTCAGGATTTGGGGAACCATCCTGAAACTGACCAGCCTGTGAAAGTGATGGACGGCCGCTACGGTCCATATATAAAATATGGACGAAAAAATATCTCCCTTCCAAAAGGCACCGACCCCGAAAAAGTAACCATGAGAGACGCTGTGATGTTGATTGAAGCGAAAGGCAAATAAGTATCTTTTTTACAAATCTTTTCTTTTCACGAAAACGAATAGATCGCCCCTGCCAGCCTTTGGAATGAATATTCCGTATCTTTTGTAGATACTCTTAGATAAAGGGTTAATTAAACTATACCTGAATTATGAGTGAAACAGAAATAGAAATTAACATGAGAAAAGATATGGAAGTGAATATTGGAATATCCCAGGATCACAGAAAAAAAATTGCTGAAGGCCTGGCCAAGGTGCTTGCCGACAGTTATATGATTTATTTGAAAACACACAACTATCACTGGAATGTAACCGGTGAATTGTTTCATTCTCTGCATGAGCAATTTGAACTGCAGTACACCGAACTTGCTGAAGCGATAGATGAAATAGCAGAGCGTATCCGTGCTTTGGGTCATCGTGCACCCGGATCATTCAGGGAGTACCAGCAAATTACTGCTATTGAAGAAGATGCAGATCAACCTGAAGCACTTGAAATGGTTAGAAGGCTGGCTCTGGATAATGAAACCATTTTACGAACAGCGAGAAGTGTGCTGCCTGCATGCGAAGAGGCTGGCGATGAAGCAACACTTGACCTTCTCACTGGCAGGCTGAAAGTCCACTCTAAAACCGCGTGGATGTTAAGAAGCCACCTGGAATAAACGTTAATTTACTTAACAGCGCCCGGAAAGGCAGTAACTTTTTCGGGCGCTTTTTTTTTAAAATTTCAGGGCAATGAACTGTGTTCAAAAAATAGGTTGCCTTGAATTTAATTTTTTAACCTACAACCTGAAAAATTATAACTAACTATGGAAGAACAATTTGCAGAATATAGTGAGACACTGCTTCCTATGGTAGTAGATCACGGCCTCAGTGTTTTAGGGGCGGTCATCATTTTAATTGCCGGTTTTATTGTAGCAAAATGGGCGGCCAAAAAAGTAGCAAAGCGCGCCGGGGAATCACAGAAGATTGATGATACACTGGTTCTCATCATTGCCCAGGTTACCCGGATTTTTATCATTATTGTTACCATACTTGCCGTATTGGGTCAGTTTGGAGTTGAAACAACAAGTATAGTAGCGGTACTTGGTGCATCTGCACTTGCAGTGGGACTGGCGCTCCAGGGGACCCTAAGTAATGTCGCAGCCGGGGTAATGTTGCTTATGTTGCGGCCATTCAAAGTGGGAGACGCAGTGAATTTAGGGGGCACATTAGGTGTGGTGGATGCCATCGGGCTTTTTACCACCGAAATGCATTCATTTGATAATATTGGTATTTCAATGCCCAACTCAAAAGTGTGGGGTTCTGAAATACAAAATCTGAACCGGTTCGAAACACGCAGGGTAGATATGGAGTTTGGAATCGGATATGGCGATGATATGGATAAAGCGATCCGGATTATTCGTGAAATTCTTGAAGAAGATGAACGTGTCATGAAAGATCCCGAACCGCTTATTGCTATCAGCAACCTTGGTGACAGTTCTGTTGACATCAGGGTTCGTCCGTGGACTCAACGGAACAATGTTTGGCCATTACGATATGATATCACTAAAAAAGTAAAAGAACGATTCGATGAAAATGGTGTAAGCATACCATTTCCGCAGAGGGATGTCCATCTTTTCAAAGAAAATTAAAAACCCCATAAGCCCCGGTCATCCGGGGCTTTTTTGTTTCCGGCCGGTTTACTTTTCCATTGGTATAATGTAGTTCCAAAACCCGTTGGAAAAATCATGAAAAATCCGGGCAACGGATGGACGAATGACTATAAACAGCCCTGAAAGTGCGTGAACCTCACTTGGACGAAAGCCAGGCCACCGACCCTGTCCGGCTTACATAATTAGCTACCGGCTGCTCACAGACCGATGTCCTGTATGATGATTTAGCCCATTTTGCGGAAGTTGAGTCAGGGATCCTTTACCGGTAGATATCTTGAAGAAGCTATTTGTAAATCTATTTTTTACATCTTAATAAATGTTTTGTCGATTACGGGCACTTATTTTTGTTTGAAATAGATGTCTTGTGTACATTTTTAGTACTGTAACTATTTTTAAAAAGTACAAAAAGTTATCGGGACTGATTACACCGGTTTTATTTTATGGCAAGAAGCTGTGTCATTAATTTATGTATCCGGTTGACAGGATTAACATTAAAACAGAAAAAAGATTCATGAAAAAAGAAAACAGCCCTAAGCCCCAAAAATTTTCAAGGCGCGATTTTGTCAAAGCTTCGTCATTAACTGCGGGAGGCCTGTTATTAGGTTCACTGCCGATTCAGGTGAGTGCTTATTCAGCAGGCAGCGATACCATTAAAGTTGCACTTATCGGGTGTGGCGACCGTGGTACGGGGGCAGCAGTGCAGTCCCTGAATGCAGACAGGGGGGTAAAACTTGTAGCAATGGCAGATATTCTCGAGGACAGGCTCACCGAGAGTTACAACACCCTGACGCAACGTTTTGGCGGAAGTGAACAGCTGGATGTCTCTGAAGACCGTAAGTTTGTAGGTTTTGACGGATATAAACATGCGATTGACCTTGCGGATGTTGTAATATTAACCACACCGACATTTTTCAGACCCTTGCATTTTGAGTATGCAGTAAACCATGGTAAACATGTGTTTATGGAGAAGCCAGTGGCAGTGGATGCAGCCGGAGTACGAAGGGTTTTGGAGTCGGGAGAAGTGGCAAAAGATAAAGGGCTGAATGTTGTAGTAGGGCTTCAGCGCCGGTATCAGAACAGTTACAGGGAATTATACCGGAGGCTGCAAAACGGGGAAATCGGTGATGTGATAGCTGGCCGTGTTTACTGGAACCAGGGACCTTTCTATTTCAGGCCACGCCAGCCCGGATGGTCTGAGCTGGAACACCAGATCAGGAATCATTTTCATTTTATCTGGCAGGCAGGCGACCAGGTACTCGATCAGATGATTCATAATATTGATGTTGCCAACTGGTTTATCGGTGAATTTCCCATTACAGCACAGGGAATGGGTGGACGTGAAGTACGCACCGGAAAAGAATATGGTCAGATTTTCGATCATAATTTTGTGGAATTCACATACCCGGGAGGAGCAGTAGTTTCAGCGCAGTGCCGCCAGATTCCGGGTTGTTATAATATTGTGACGGAAAGATTCAGCGGCACAAACGGATTTTTGTCCACAGGAGGGCCGGAAGGCCCCTCAATCAGAGACAGGCAACAAAATAATCGTTTCCGTTATGAAGGCATGGATGATCCAAGCCCGTACCAGGTAGAACATGACGAACTATATGAAGCCATCAGGGGCGGACATATCATTGACAATACTGAATATGGCGCAAAATCAACGATGGCAAGTATCATGGGCTTTATGGCCACCTACTCCGGTCAGTTTTTAACCTGGGATGACGCTATAAACAGCAATAAACGGATGTATCCGCATCACGATCTTAACCCGGAAGATGTAACCTGGGATACCCCTGCACCCGTGCAGCCATTTGAGGATGGATACTATCCTGTTCCGGTACCCGGTGTAACTGAGGTTATTTAAAAATCGTATCCGCAATGCAATGACTATAACGGCCCCGGGATTCGGGGTCGTTCTTTTTTTGTCATTTGTGGATTATGGCTCCGTAGGGTTTCCAATGGAATGGGAATTTTACAGGTTTCAAAAACCTAACCTGTTTCAGACAAAATTCAATGAAACTTTCCCTTTTTAACACTTCAACAGTCCAGCAGTCCCACATTTTAAATTTCTTGGTTTACAATCAACAAAGCCTTTCGCATAGTTGATCTTGTTTCATTATTCCCAAGCGGTATAAACCCGGATTTTAGCTATAATCTATCCGGGTTTTTGAAAAAGAAGGGGGAGAACGAACGGAGATTCATTTCTGTTTTTAAACAATCCAGTAATTGATCAATAAAGTTGATTCAATTTTGAATCTTCTGTAAACTATAAAGCTTACTAAGAAGGCTCCGGGCCGTAATTTTGCAACCAAATGATGTGGCTGTTTTGACTGATAAAACAAAGATAACAAAAGATCAGGGTAACTATCTTTTTGAAAATAACTTCGCTTTTGTTACCCCAGAGGGTGAAGTAAAACTAAAAGAAAATAAACTTTTTGAAGAGAGGGTCATTGCCACTGTTGATCCTGATACACTCGAAGACAAAATTGAAGCGCTCGAAACAGCTTTTACCGGCCTCGAAGAATCTTTTTCTTCATTATTTAATAAACTCTCTGAATCTTCAGGCAAGGATTTTGATGATATTAAATCAAAGGCGGATCAACTGATTGATGATGCCAAATCAGCGGCTGCGATTGGCGATTTTGAGTCACTAATTTCATCTGCAAACAAAAAACTGGAAGAAATCGGTAAGAAAAAGGCAAAAGAAGAATCCCCGGGTAAAATAGAAGAGCCTTCAG
>RECI01000201.1 GCA_007694095.1 Balneolaceae bacterium
GAAGTTTCTTAATCATGGCAAGTGGTACTTGTTCTTACTTAGTTCTTACATTTATTATACGAAAAAAAAGGGTAAAAAGTATCAGGCAGGGTAAATTTTATTCCGGCGGCTAACATAAAGGATTGTATCGGAAGTGCTGGCAACGGTTCGGCGGATGTACGGCGGGGTGAGTAGTAAATTCGAAAGCAACATTCGCTTACACGTCCGCACGAAAAACATTGTTATAAATCAACTTACATATTCATTTACACAGGATAATTAGTTCGATAGATCTGCCCCAATTCTGGTGCAATCAGATATAGCAAATCATTTTCTGTGTCTATACTAAAATCAGAAAATGTCGGGACTTCTTCAGGAATGTGATAAATTGAATCTAAATTACCGTCACTGTCAACTTTAACCAACTTCCGAGGATGCTTTTCAACCGGAACCCAAAATAAATACGTGTGTCCTTCTATCACTTTCATAGAGGTAATGTACCGATAGACTGGTACTGCTCCCGGTGGTCCGGGTTTTTTTGCTCTCTCAACTACTTCATTAAATATGATTTCATTTTCTGGCAATTCAATAGACTGATCCCAAACTAAATCTCCGTCTTTGGTATATTTTTGAAGGCGGCTAAAGGCGTCAAGAAAAACATACAAATGAGGATCACTGTAATACATTGTGATCGTGTTTTTAAAAGAATTCGGGATTTCACCACGTGATAGTACATTTTTTTCCCTGTCTAAATCTCTATGTTGATCTTCCTCACCCATAGCCTCACCTATAAAATAGGTCGAATTTTCCTCCTTATTTATTTTTTTGATGAGGCTGCCTTCTTTACCCATAGCCCTGTCAAAATAAGTTAACTCATCCTTCACGGTAACTCCCTGTCGGGTATCAATATTATAACTCTGTACAAACTCACCGGATAAGCTAAACTGGTTTATTCGGAGTAAATCTGAATCAATGACATACATATAATTATCAGATTTTTGCAAAGCATTAGGTCGAATAAACTCACCCGGACCTCTCCCGGTGCCTCCAAAACTGTTTATTAATTCACCATCAGGACCAATTATCAGTACTTCATTAGAACTGTTGTCCAAAACAGCAATTTTACCGTTTGGTAAAGATTCAATTTGCCATGGCACCCGTAATCCATGTTGTTCGAAATCAACGAACAATTGGAGATTTACAATTTCGATAGGATGGACGGTACTTACTTGAGTCTCTGACTCATGTTGGCAGCTGGATAGAAATGTAATCACAACAAGTATGGCGAAACAAGTGTAAATAGTCAGACTTTTCATAGCTTTGAAAATTATGATTTCGACTCTCAATTTTTACTTTGATTTATAACGGTTCTGCGTTTGTGCAGCCGGCAAACCAACGTAAATGTAAAGGAAGATACTTAACCCGGACTGCACGAAACGCTTGTTATAGCAGCGGTTTACTGTACAGAGCCGGATTTCCTTTTCGGCTGAAAATTTTTGAGCTTTGATTTAGACTTTTTTTCTTCCTTTTTGAAATGATCGAAAAGTTTGTCCAGATCATTGTTAAACTGCTCGGATAATTTTTCCCGGTTCATTCGAACTTCTGATATGATGTGATCTTGTTCCATAGTTTTAAAATAATAATTCTTCTGGTGTAGAAATAACGGGTAATTTCAATTCTTTACTATTTGCTAGTATTTCAAGTTTAGAACGAATAGAGGCATTAGCTATGTGTTTAAAATTCCAGGTTAAAATGAAATCCATCCGATGAACACATGCAATAGAGATGTGTAATGCATCGATTGCTGCATTTTTCGGGAATGGCGTTTCTGTAACCAGGAACTTTGCAAATTCTATGGATTCATCAGTTACTTCCAATAAAGGAAATTTTTTTAGCTGCTTTCTGGTCGCCATCGGATGCTTCAGAAATAACTGGCTGCGAAACAAATAGATTATACTGCGACTTTTTTGAATCCCACCAATCGGTTGTTAATTGTTGACGGGCAGCAGTGACAAGATCACGGGAAATACGGCTTGTCAAGTAACTGATGACAGAAGTTTCGATATAGATTTTAGGTTTCATACTTGAAAGTAACCGAAAACCTGTCTTCTGTCAATGAACTGTGAATTTGAGGTGCTATATATTAATATACCCTCACAACCTTAAGTACAAATATTTATTACTATTAGTAAAAACAGCATATATCGGCAAATAGAGCAGGTTAGCACCGGGTTTGGTTTTTTTCTTCGGCGTGTAAATGAATCAAATAAAATGACCGGATTATAAATTAATCCGTGAACATTTACACCGAACCCTGTTCATTGTCTGCCTACTGATGCTGCCTGATTTTCTGCCATTCTTCAACTTTTTGATAATATTTTTCATACAGTTGCCTGTGCATATCATTCATATCGCTCTTGCGGCCCCGGATATATACCTGTTCAACCTGTGTGGCATACTCAACAGGGTTGCCGTCAGTGATGATCAGCGTTGCATCCATACCCGGCTCCAGGGCACCTACCCTGTCACGGATACCCAGGATTTCTGCGGGATAGAGTGTGATGGCTTTCACCGCTTCATCAACCGGCAGCCCGAATGCTGCGGCAGCACCGGCTTCATAAGGAAGCCTGTTGGCATTGGCGGCATCAGGTTCTCCCGAAATAGCGAATGTTACCCCTGCCCGGCGTAATTTCGCCGGCAGGCTGTAACGCGTATCATAACCCTCCCAGGCACGACTGGGAGAAGCAAGAACTTCCGTTACTATCACGGGAATTTCGTATGCCTTCAAATGATCGGTTACAAAATGTGCATCCCGTCCGCCGAGGATGATCAGCCTTACATCTTCTTCTTGAGCCCAGACTATGGCGTCCTGGATTTGGCGTACTTCATTGGCATTTACCACAACAGGTATATCGCGCTCAAAAACCGGAATCATCGCTTCCCATCGGGTATCCAGGTCATGGCGGGCCGCCCTCCCCTCATTCATCGCTTGTCTCGCAATTTTATACGCACGGGCATCAGCGAACGCGGTTCTGAGTTCACGCAGGGTTTCGGTATACCTTTCCTCATTTGCAGCCGATGGCCAGTTAACGATCATACCGGCGCCCGATTTCAGGGTCATTTCTTCCCAGTTCCAGCCATCGAGCAGCATAGCTGCCGATTGTCCCGAAATCAGGCCTCCGCCCGGTGACGTGACCACAACCCCGATACCCGCCGACCTTGCTATACCGATATGACGGCTTTCTGGATTGAAAGCCCGCTCTACCTTTACATTCGGGTTCACAGGTCCTTGTTCATTGATGTCCTCGGTCATCGGAACCATACCGATTTCGAAGATCCCTATCCTGCTGAATGCATCAATCAATGCCGGATAGACATGCTTGCCGCTGATATCATCAACTCTGGTATTTTCAGGCAGTTCAACATTGATGCCAATTGCGGTAATCATACCATCCTCAAACAAGATCGTTCCGTTTTCAATCACATCACCCGAAACGGTATGAATGGTTCCGCCGGTCAAAGCAATTGGCTGCGACTGTGCCGGAGCAGGGATTTGTGCGGCTGCATCAGATATACAGATGGCCGGATAGAGGATAAGGAAATAAACAAGGAACTTAATCATTTGATACATCATTGCATTGCCGTTCATTTTGGATAAATATTTCAATATATCAGTCATTTTGAACCTCCAGTATTCGTTCAATCAGTTTAGAGCGCTCATTTTCAATCTGCCTGCGAAGTAGTGCATCTTCTTCCAGATCGAAATATCTTCTTCCTTCTATCCAGGTTTGTTCTGCTTTGGTAAAAGTGGATAGTGGATCTCCACTCCAGATTACAAAATCGCCATTTTTGCCCGGTTCTAATGACCCAACCATATGATCGATTCCAAGTACTTTCGCGGTATTAATGGTGACAAGAGCAAGTGCGTCAACCGGGTCCATACCCGCCCTTACCATTTTGGCTGCTTCCCAGTTCATGCGGGATGCAAGCTGGCTGTCATCGGAGTGCAGCGATGTAAGGACACCTGCTTCGTGTAACAGGCGTGCATTGTAGACTGTTGCATCATATGCCTCAATTTTGAAAGACGACCAGTCTGTCCAAACTACAGCACCGGCCCCATGTTCAGTAAGTTCTGGTGCCACCTTGTAAGCCTCCACTGCATGATGGAATGCCTTAATCCGGAAATCGAATTCTTCAGCAACCCTCATAAGGGCAAGTATTTCATCCTGCCGGTAACTGTGTGATTGAACTTCAATTTCTCCGTTTAAAATATCCACAATGGCATCGAGGCGCAGATCTCTTCTTGGGGGTATCCCCTGCCTGTTCGCCTCCCATTCCCTCCAGCGGGCTTCATAATCGCGGGCCATCCGGAAGCGGTCTGCAATGATCTGCTCAACACCCATTCTTGTTTCGGGGTAACGTCCGGTGCCTACACGTTTTGGATTTTCACCGAGGGCAAATTTTACGGTACGGGGTGCTCCCTCAAGCAGTAATTCATTGGATAGAGATCCCCATCTCATTTTTACAAAAGCATTTTGCCCTCCTATCGGGTTTGCCGAGCCGTGTTTTACATGCGCAGTTGTTAATCCTCCGGCAATCTGCCGGTACATCCAGATGTTATTGATATTCAGCACATCACCAAGCCGCACTTCCGGCACAATGGCATTGCCCATTTCATTCACACCATCGGTTCCGGAATGGATGTGGGCATCTATCAAACCAGGTGTTACATGTTTGCCCTGTGCATCAATCACTACTGCGTTGCTGGGTGCACTGAGGTTGTAACCTGTCAGTGCCACGTTCCCATTAGTTATCAGCAGGTCAGCATTTTCAAGAATACCTTCGGGCCCCATCGTCCAGATGGTCGCATTTCTGACCAATACATGCGCTGGCTGTTCGGGGATTGAACTTCGTCCAAATTCCATCGCAGGACGTATCTCTGCCAGGTCAAGATCCCGTGCAGGCCTTACACGTGGTTCGCTTTCATCCTGTTCTGGATGAGGGGATGTCAGGTTTCCGGCCCATTGAATACGTTCGCGGCCGGGAATTTCAGCCCAGCCGAAGAGCCGCGACCCGGCAACTGAAGCTGTCAGGCGAATCGTGCCCGTAATATCAAGGGTATCTCCGGGAAAATCTGTCCTGAACCTCCTGGATTCCTGGTGAAGTGATGCAGTAGAAAGTTCAATTTCCCGTCCATCGATCGTAATTCTGCCGCCGAGACTGCCTGGCCCGGTTTCTTTTACATGCAGAACCGCTTCAACACTTCCGTCGGCAGCCGCAAGCAGCCACTCACCTTTTACATCCACTTCATCTTCCCGGTCTATGACATAGCGGTATCCATCAATCCACACATCCAGAATCCGAGTGTCATCATCAAAAAGAGCCCCGTCGGTAACTACAATATTGGCCACTTTACCCCTCTCGAGCGAACCGTGAGTTCGACCGATACCCAGCAACTCAGCCGGGTTGGTAGTAATCGCAGCAAGTGCAGCGCTTCGTGCCAGCCCTGCTGCAACCGCCTCCCTGATATTCTTCAGAAAATCATCCGAATTTTCAAGCCCGTGAGCTGTAAAGGAAAATTCAATACCTGCACTTGCCAGTCGTGCCGGGTTCTCCGGAGCCAAATACCAGTGACGCAGCGCGGCTAGATCCTGATTCAGTGCATCTTCGGGAGTTGTAATATTGGGTGTTTCAGGAAAAGAGAGTGGCAGGATCAGCGGAACACGATGTTCACGAAGCACATCCAGGATTTTGTATTCATGTCCGTTGCCTAAAATCCATGGTTTGATTGGAAATTCCTCTGCAATTCTGAGCACCCTCAAAATCTCCTCTTCACCGGAAGTTCTGAAAAGTATTGGCTGGTTATCGGTTACTACATCTTCAAGTGCTGCAAGTACCACATTATTTTCAGGGCGCTGATGACCAGCCGGATTATCGTGATAAATACGGTGTGCATTTCGATGCCACTCAGTATCATAAAGCGTCTGCCGGATAAGTGCAATTACACCAATAGGTGATGTAGGGTAGATAGATCCAAACTCCCCGCTTTGGGTGAGGTTTACAGATTGTGCCACACCCTGTCTCACAACCCGGTCACGAACAGTACCGTCAGCAAGGCTCATCACAACGGCTTCTCCGGCGAAAATACCGAGTGGTGGTACTGAAAGTGCAGCAGTAAACCCTGTCTTTCGCAGCTCCTCCGTTCCGTCATCTTCAGTATCAAATTCGTCTGCAGCTTTCAGGTGCGCCCTCAGGTTCGGGTTCCAGGAAAGTGAGCCCCGGTCCAGTTCAGTACGGGGATTTTTCATACCAACATCGGAATGTGCATCTATAAAACCGGGATATATCGTTTTTCCATCCATATTCCAGAGGCGGGCATCCGCGGGGGGCTGGATATTGGTGCCAATCGATTCAACGACCCCATCCCGGATTACAAGTGTTGCATTTTCCAGTCTTTGGCCGGGAGCTGTGACAATGGCAGCATTGATGAACGCATGCACCGAGGGTGTATTATCCTTCATGCCATCAACCGGCGTGGTTTGGGCTGAAAGTAATAATGGAACCACCACAAAAACTAAAAGCAGAAGTACCATTTTATTGTATGCGTTTCTCATCTGGTGAAAATTAGCATCATTTAGCGGCATAATAGTGTGCTTTGGTTTCGGATTAAATATCAAAAAAAGCTGTCTGCAAGTTAAAATTGAGTGCGAAGTTAGAAATACCCGTTCCATTTCAAAAGAAAGAGAAAATAAAAATCGAAAAAAGATGTAAATCATATGAATTGTTCCAAAAATATCAGCTTTTATATTTTGCACATTTCGTGTAGTATCCATCATGGTGAAAAAGAGCACACGTGTCTGTTTCATATTTAATCCGGCCGCTGACCGAAACCGTTCTGCCCGTCATATCGAATGGCTCAAAAATGAAGCAAAAGAACGCTGGATTCATTTCGAGATCGATATAACACAAAAAAACCAGGATGTAGCAGAACTTGCGAGAAGCAAGGCCACCGAATTTGATATCATTGTAGCATGCGGAGGCGACGGCACAATAAATAATGTGGTGAATGGCATTGCAGGTACCGGAGTGGCACTTGGGGTTTTGCCAATCGGATCAGGGAACGACTTCGTAAAAACCGCACGCCTTGACAAAACCCTGCCTGAGTGCCTGGAACTAATCTATCAAGGCGAAACTACACCTATCGATCTTATAAGAATTGAGGGCGACAGAGAAGTTTGGTGTGCAAATACAACCGGAATCGGGCTTGACGGTCTCGCAAACTACTATGCCAGGAGCTACAGGAAATTAAAAGGGCATATTGTGTATGTACTTGGGGCTTTGCGTGCAGCTTTTAATTTCAGGGGTACATATTTAAAATTGGTTATTGATGGTACTGAATATTCTTCGGAATATCTGATGATTACCGTCTGCAATGGGAAATGGGAAGGCGGCAGCTTTTTTGTTGCTCCAAAGGCAGATATGATGGATGGAAAAATTGACCTGTTAACGATTGACAAGATCAGTATTCCCCGGGTCCTTTCTTATCTCCCACGCTTCAGATGGGGGCCATCCGAACATATGAGAGGAGTAACCCAACAACAATGTAAGTGTGTTGAATTTTGGTCAGATGTGCCACTAAGCGTTCACAACGACGGGGAATTCCTCGGAAGTGACATCAGCCACTTAAAGCTGACAGTTCATGAAAAAATTCTGGAAGTTGTAACCCCTGCGGATTACTGAAATTTATAATATTCCTTGTAAACATAATTCCATAACCCGGCAAGATCAGAACCTTTATTGTGCGGATTTTTTGACCTGGATGATTTCATGGCATCAATGCAGGCCCTTTCGCGGGCATGGCGTATGGCTTTTAACTGATGCTTGGTGGGATTTTCAATCATATCTTCGAACTTCTCTTTTTTCTGCATGGTAACGTTGTATTGATATTGGCAGTTTATCTGCTTCCTCTGTTTAAAATGGGAAAAGTATTGAAGAAATCAACTCTTTTATGACCTGTTTCCCTGTATCTCTGTACATATATAACGATTTTACCGCTCTATTTGTTTCGTCAAAATGTTATTCTGAATTGACTTACAGATCTCAATCATTGCGCCTCAGTTTAATCCGGAATCAAATAATCCATCGAAAATTTCAACACGATTAAACCATAGTCTCATTATCTTGCAGGGAGTACTTAAAAAATAGGCAATGAAAAGAATACACCTACACCCTGACGGGCCCGAATTTTCGCTGCTCTCTGCCGGGTTCTGGCGATTGAATGAATGGGATATGCATACAAGCGATCTTATTGATTTTATTGAACACTGTTTAGAACTTGGAATCACAACATTTGATCATGCCGATATTTACGGCGATTACGGCAATGAAGCACTGTTTGGCAAAGCCCTCAAAGAGCGTCCCGATCTGCGCGATAAAATGGAACTTGTGACCAAATGCGGCATCTGTCTCACCAGTTCCAGCCGGTCGGAACACACGGTTCAGCATTACAATACAACCGCAACGCATATCAGGGCATCTGTTGAACAATCCCTTAGGAATCTTGAAACAGAAGTGATTGATCTCATATTAATCCATCGCCCCGACCCGCTCATGAATGCGGCCGAAATGGCCGGTATTTTTTCAGCATTACTGGATGAAGGTAAAATCAGGTATGTCGGTGTTTCAAATTTCACACCATCACAGTTTGAGATGTTTCAGTCCAAACTGGATGTGCCGCTTGTCACCAACCAGGTGGAATGCTCCCTGCTTCATCTCAACCCGATTTATGACGGAACTTTCGACCAGGCTCAGCAATTTGGCTGTTCCCCAATGATCTGGTCTCCTTTTGCTGGGGGACGGTTCTTCAGCGAAAACAGCGAGCGTGCGAACCGTGTGAGGCACTCCTGCAACGAAATGGCTATAAAATACGGTGTGTCCATAGACCAGATTGCACTCGCCTGGCTGCTGATGCTGCCTTGCTATCCGCAACTGGTTACAGGAACGGGTAAAAAAGAACGTATTTCAGGAGCTGCTGCTGCACTTGAACTTAACATGGAACGCCAGGATTGGTACAAGCTTCTGGAAGCATCCAACGGAAAACCGGTACCCTGATTCGTAATTTAACACACCATATGGTCAGCTCTTGCCTTTGAGTTACAGCTCAATTTCCTTACTTTTAATGAAACATCAACTACCCTGCACACGGCTGCCGCAGTATATCAAAATTATGTGGAAGTTGTACATTTGGGGCAACAAAATTTTCGTCTTTATATATGGACCTCTTTGAAAAACTCGAAACACGTTCATCACCCCTCGGCCCATTCACATCACAAGGCTACGGGTACTACACATTCCCAAAACTGGAAGGCCCTCTCGGGCCTGTAATGAAATTTAACGGTAAGGATGTGGTAGTCTGG
This sequence comes from Balneolaceae bacterium, assembly GCA_007694095.1. Classification (GTDB taxonomy): domain Bacteria; phylum Bacteroidota; class Rhodothermia; order Balneolales; family Balneolaceae; genus Rhodohalobacter. Next base: position 9,396 of record RECI01000201.1, read on the forward strand.
AGCATCAACGACTATCTTGGAATAGGCAATAACGAATATATACGTCAGGTAGATACTGAAGCCACCAGGAAATACAGCCTGAGTGCACCGATGGGTGCCCGCCTTATGACTGGCAACTCCGATGAACACGAAGCACTGGAGCAGGAACTTGCTGAATTTGTACATAAGCCCGAAGCCTTACTGCTGAACTACGGCTACCAGGGCATCATGAGTGTAATTCACTGCCTCGTTGACCGCAATGACTTCCTGATTTATGATGAACTGAGCCATGCCTGTATTGTAGACGGAAAACAACTCGCAATGGCCGAAACTTCTGTATTTAAGCATAATGACATAGCCGGACTGGAACGGCAACTGCAGCGTGCCGTTTCCCGCATGAAACCTAATTCATCCATTCTTGTTGTCACCGAAGGGGTTTTTGGAATGACCGGAGACCTAGGAAAACTAAAGGAAATTGTTGCCCTCAAAGAAAAATATCCCTTCCGCCTGCTTGTAGATGATGCTCACGGTTTTGGCACACTTGGTGAAGACGGTTCAGGCGCTGGAACACATCTTGGGTGTCAGGACGGTATTGATATATATTTTGGCACCTTCGCAAAAGCTGTTGCTCTTATTGGAGCCTTCGTGGCTACTGAAACGAGAGTGAGGGAATTCCTGAAAGCCAATGCCCGCAGCCAGATTTTTGCAAAAAGTCTTCCACTGCCCATCGTGGTTACAGCCCGTGAGCGCCTTCGCCTGATTCGGGAAAATCCGCAATGGCGTGAAAAACTCTGGGAAAATACAATGAAACTCAGAGCGGGACTCAGGGAAATCGGCTATAATGTACTCCCATCTGAAAGTCCGGTTACACCAGTCCTAACAGAAGGCAGTACAGAGCTTGCGACAACCATCATGAGGGAAATGAGGGAAAACCATGGTGTGTTTGTAAGTGGAGTAGCATACCCCGTGGTTCCGAAGGGAGTAGTACTGATTCGCCTTATCCCAATGGCATCTCATACCGATGAACACATCGAAAAAACACTGAAGGCATTTGAAGCAATAAAACCGATTGTCTTTAAAAATATAAATGAAGCGGTAACTGCCTGAAAATTTCAGGGTAACATCGCAACTGACTTGCTGTCATTATAAAATGCCCCAAAATCACCTTTTTGGGGCATTTATTGTATAAATCCCTTTTTTTATTCAACTAAAATCTAAGCTCTCCTGCTATGAGAAAAATATCAATTCTGTTTTTATTTCTCATTTTTATTTATTCCTGTACATACCAGGAAACATCCGATCTATTCCGGTTTGCACCACCTGATGAACTTGGATTTAGTTCCGGTCTCGAAAGCGATCTCGACCAGGTATTTGAACAGTTTATCTATGATGAAAAAATTGCCGGAGCTGTTGCATTAATCGCACGCAACGGGCAGATAGCCATTGAAAAAGCATGGGGCTGGCAGGACAAAGAGAATGAACGACTGATGGAAACCCATCACCTTTTTCGCATTGCCTCCATGACCAAAGCTGTTACAAGCCTGGCCATACTTCAGCTTTATGAGAAGGGGCTGCTCGATTTTCAGGATCCTGTCGAAAACTATATTCCGGAATTTGCCAATCCACAGGTACTTGTAAGTTTTGATGAAGAAACCGGTGTTAATGAAGCACGACCGGCTTCAAGAAGCATTACGATTCACGACCTGCTTACGCACACCTCGGGCATAGCCTATAACTTTACCCGGCCGGAACTTGCTTCAATCTATGAAAGCGAAAACATACCAGCTATAATTGCCGAACCAGGAGTAACAATCGCTCAAACCATGGCAAGGCTTGGCCGCCTGCCATTAGCTCATGATCCCGGGGATGCTTACAGTTACGGGCTTAATACCGACGTTCTTGGCCTTGTAGTTGAAATTGTATCAGGATTATCCCTTGCTGACTATTTTAACCATTTCATTTTTGAACCATTAGGGATGAATGATACAGGTTTTTATCTGCCTGGCAGGCATAATGACCTTACCGCCATGTACTCCATCCAAAATGGAGAACTGGTCCGTTTTTCTGAAGAGAGCGGCACTCTGAACGCCAATTTCCCCGTTCAGGAAAACCTCACTTACTATGCGGGAGGCGCTGGATTAACTTCAACCGCCAGGGATTATTTTATCTTTCTGCAGGCCATATTGAATGGCGGCGAATGGAATGGAACAAGAATTATAAGCAGCTATACACTGAATTATCTTAAAACAGACCAAATGCTGGGTATCTGGGACGATCCGGATGGTTTTAGTTACGGTTTCAGAATTACATCGGAGGCAGGAGCCGGCGCAGGGATGCGCCCGCCCGGCAGCCTGAGCTGGGGTGGTGCATTTCAAACCACATATTGGATCGACCCGGTCAATGAGATGGTGGTTGTACTGATGACCCAGGTGCTGCCGTCACCTTACAGTGAAGAAATATACAACCGGTTTGAGAGCGTTCTTTATTCCGCACTCGTTGAATGATATCATTTATTGGTCACCCGGCTTACAATTTGATAATCTTGAAAACATCATCCCGGCAACGAAACAACCTTCCCGTGATCAACACACACCCGGTATCTTAGCCAATCTTTCCGTATATCCCTCGACTCTGATCACGGCGTTGACGATGTTCATCACTCGGGATCTCTTTTTCGCCCCTGTTTACCAGGGGCGAATGCCCCTGGCTTTGTTCTGTTGCACTTTCAGTGCAGGGAATGGGTGTTAATGATTTTAACCCGGATTAAGCGATAGACTTCCGAAGTCTTTCGGAATTGTGAATGAAACCATTAAATATTAAAAAATCGAAGTTTTAAAAAAATGAAGAGAGACTTCGGAAGTCTTTTTCGACTATTGCTTAATTTGGGTTTAAACAGTAATCAATTCACACATTATCCTTTCTTGTTAACCCTGCACTTGTAATTATAGCCTTAAATTCGTCACTTTTAAAAGCACGCTGACTCAAATCCCAGGACGTTCCAGCAAAAGCAAGCCGGGATCATTCCAATCATCTTAAATCGCTCATTTTTTAAATAACTCGTAAGATGACTTATACGGCATTTCATCAATAAGATGACACTTACATTGCCAATTCAAAACGGGTTTTTGTATTTTCGACACCGTTCTTCAAAACTAACATTTTATTTATGCCCCGATTTATTCTCTTCCTGTGCTGTTTTCTGCTGACATTTCCTTTCCAGTCACAATCCCAATCAGTTCCTGAAAATCTGACACTCAGAGAGATCTTTCATGAACCTGTGATTCCCGGAATTCGCCCTGTTTTTAATAATTTCTCTGCAGAGCAAAACCGTATTTTCTTCACCTGGAATGATTCATCTTACTATGAAACCGGACTCTATTCGGCTGGTCTTGACGGAAACTTTGATATTACAAACGAAGATGACGAAACTCCGTCAATCCTGCACTCACCGGATGGTTCCAAAATTGCCTTCACAAAAAACGGCAAGCTAATTGTTGCAAACGCTGACGGGTCAGATCAGCAAACTATTATTGATTCGCAGGATGATGTGTCCGGCCTGCGGTGGTCGCCAGACAGCAAAAAAATTGCTTTTGTCCGTTCGGGAGATATTTGGGCCGCTCATGTGAATCAGCCCGGTCTCATCCAGGTTGCAAGTAAAAAAGATGATGAACCAGATTTTTCCGCGGATACATGGGTTGGCCACTACCGCCTTCTCATTCGTCAAACCGATCATTCCGAATCACGAACCATCTATTTCCCGGAATATGCAGATGATTTTGTGGTTCCCGGAGAAACAACACGCGGCATCCCTCAGGTTGGTTTGTTTATCGCCTCGCTGGATACAACCGCTTTGGATACGTTAATAACAGGTTTTCACAGATCGTCAACGCTTGCATCGAATGATGGCCGATATGTTGCCATTGACTACCAGGACCCTGCTCTAAAACACCGTAAACTGATTGTATACGATCTGCAGGAAAAGAATACCAACATTGTATTCGAAGATTCCACCAATGGCTGGCTTCATCACACGTACTCTGAATTCGCCCCTTCAGAAAATAATATCCTCTTATTATCAGAACAAAGTGGCTGGAATCATATTTATACAATGAATGCGGATGGCACTAATCTCACACAGCACACATCGGGAGAGTTCTACGTACCCTGGGCACGCTGGCTCGATAATAAAACGATCATCTTTGCAAGCAATGAAGTGGAATTCGGTGAACGCCATATTTACAGGCTTAATACTGAATCCGGCCAAATTGATAGACTTACGGATGAACCAGCATACAGGTACCAGTACCAGCTTTCGCCTGACAGGTCAACACTGGTATACGCCAAAACCTATTTCAACCGTCCATATGATCTATTCAAAATTGACCTGAACAACCCCGGTCTAGAATTAAAGATAACGAATTCGGTGCCCGACCGTTTTTCTGATTACGACTGGCAGCTTGAGGATTATATCCGGTTTATTGGCCGCGATGGTGAAAACGGGCTTTCCATGTCGGTACTATATCCCCAAAACTTTGACCCGTCTCAATCTTATCCTGTTGTGGTATTTGCCCATGGCGCCGGTTCACTGCAGAATGTCTATAAAGGCTGGTCGGAAAACTACTGGCGTGAGTATATGTTTCACCAGTATCTACTGCTGCACGGATATGTGGTTGTGGAAGTGGATTTCCGCCACAGTACAGGCTATGGCCGAAAATTCCGTGAAGACGTGACCAACTGGATGGGTAAATACGAAACCGAGGATATTGTTGACGGACTCGACTGGCTGCAGGAAAATTGTGGCGGCTGCATTGATCTTGACCGCGTTGGAATTTATGGCGGCAGCTACGGCGGTTTTATGGCACTTTATGCACTTACCTATAAACCCGAACGGTTTCATGCCGGTGCCGCACTGAGAAAGGTAACTAACTGGCGTAATTACTATTATGCCAATCCCGGGTATACACTCCCTCGGCTGGGCGATCCGGAAGAAAACCCCGAACATTACGACCGCAGTTCTCCGCTCACTTACGCCAAAGATCTGCAGCGCCCTGCCTTGTTGCTGCATGGGCTGATTGACGATAATGTTGGGGCACAAGATGCCTTCCAGTATGCTGAAAAACTCATCCAAAGCGGTAATACCAATTTCGAAATGATGATATACCCCAGTGAGCGACACGGATTCACCAGTCCGAATTCATGGTATGATGAGTATTACCGAATCTTTCACTTTTTTGAGAAGCATTTGAAGTAGTTTTCTGCACAGATGATTCCCTGTTCAACAATAGCCTTGAGGCTTTTTCTTTTGCAGGTTGCTTATAATCCCCTCAAGGCTAATTAACCTATCCTGTTCACCACCGCTTCTTCCTGGTCTTCGAACCATTTAAAATAGTTTTCTGCGCCAATAATTCCCTGTTCAACGAGAGCCTCTTTTTTTTCGTCACTAAGTTCAAAATCGGTGGTTTTCACATCCAGGGTATTGATATAGAGTGTACGCTGCCAGTCGTCGCTATGAAGATGGATATTTTCCTGTACCTGCATCAAAGCCCCGATTAAAGCCCTGGCGTATTCCGGAAAACGGTTGATCTCTTTTCCCTGAATCGGTTCATCATACCTGAAAAGAGCGATCTCTTCTGCTGTATCAAGCCTCAAACCCAGGGTTTGGCGATTATATACATATGGGCTTCGTCCCGGCCGTTCCAGTAAAAACCGCGCATTTTCCTTATTGTAATACTCGGTGTGGCGGGCAGCTTCTTTTTCGTTATCCATGTCGATATAACTTTCTCGGTCAAATAGTTTCACCGGGTAATTGAGTTGGACACCGCCATCCACATACACATCATTCCTGGCGCCAAGACGAACCGCACGGAAAAACAGCGGCAACGACATACTGATTCTCACGGCTTCAGCTAATGTCATGTTCGGGTAGCGTTCATGTGAAAAAATTTCTGAAAAGCCAGTCGATAAGTTTGTACCGATCACATATAAATCGGGCTGACCAGAATCCTTTAAATCCTGAAAAGTAGCTTTGGAACTGCCCAGCTTCTTTTTTATCAATTCACCCGACCACTTGAGGAAAAAATCCCCTTTATTCCAGCCGAACTCGCTCCAGAGACGCCGAAAATCCCGGACGAACCCAAAAGAATCATCCATAAATTTTTTGAAATCCGTGGAATTCAGAATTTCCTGCTGTTCACGAATATCGTAACCCAGGGCATAAATGAGTGCATTAATAGCTCCTGCACTAGTCCCCCCAACCCTCCTGATATTATCACCCAGGTATCCCCGCTGATCCAGCACCTGCATTGCACCGATGTACGCAATTCCTTTCACACCTCCTCCTTCAAAAACCAAATTTCTAAATTGTGATGCCATAAAATCTCCTATGTTTATGATTAACCTCTTTCTCAGATATTCCGGAAAGAGTGAATTATTTGAATATTTTAATAAACAAATTTTCAACCAAAATGCAAGAAAACATCCTGAAAGAAGTCCATCCCCATTAGAGGCTGTGAAAATATGTTCCATCAATAAAATCATGAAAATCATATCATGTTTTAATGCCACACTCATTTTCTGAACACGAAGTGAAAGCACTGAAAATTTAAGAACATTCCGTGCTTTTCCGTGTATCCGTGGCATTTTTTCACAGCCTCTTAAAGGAGAACCCTTGGAACAGCCATTCCAATGGGGAATAAATCATCATCAAACTTCATTTCGATCGCTGAATTATGGAGACCAAGTGTATCAAATCAACGGATTCGGCGTATATAAAGAATCAGCAAATAAACAAATAGCCAGAATCCATGAAAACACTTTATTTGATCCTATCAGGCCTTCATTTCGCCTGCATTTCTTTTGCTCAGGAAAATCAAATCATTACATCAGACGGGGTCGAATTGCACGTCACTGTAAAGGGTAACGGCTTGCCTGTACTCTATCTGCATGGCGGTCCGGGTAGCGGCAGTTATTGGATGGAGGTTTTTATGGGTGAATATCTTGAACAACAATTCAGGATGATTTATCTGGATCAGCGGGGGGTAGGGCGATCAGGAAGCCCGTCTGACGGCAATTTTTCACTGGATCGATTTGTACAGGATTTTGAAGAGGTCCGGCAATCACTCGGAATAGAAAAATGGCTCACCATGGGGCACTCTTTTGGTGGTATTCTTCAAACGGCATATTCAGAACGGCATCCTGAGGTTGTAAGCGGAATGATGATTATAAACGGATCGCTGAATATGTCTGATTCCTTCAAATCAAGCTGGTGTCCCAAAGCGTCTGAATTTTTGGGAATATCTGAGCCCCTTCCATGTCTTGATAAATCCGTGCCTATGTTCGACCGCTGGGGTGAGCTGATCAACGGACTCAACGAAAAAAACCTGATGTGGAAAATGGGTTATACCTATCAGAATAGCATTGATAAAATGAACCAGACCTATCGTGATATTGAGAACTGGAACCCGGATTTCAGCAATTCATTCATTGAATATGACGAATATATGGCAGATTTCAGGCCAATATCCGCTACTTTGGATATGCCCGTACTTTTCTATTACGGAAACTACGACTGGATGATCGGCCCTGATCACCATAAGGGTGTTTCATTTCCAAATATGCTTTTATGGGCTGGAGATACCGGGCACATGCCGTTTCTTGAAAACAGGGATGATTTAAAAAGCGCGATTGATGCATATCTGGATGCTTTTTCTTTTTAATCAGCACCTGATTCCCCTGTGCAGAAGTAAAATTGGTCTGTTCCCAAAGGTGCAACCAATTTCACCGGAACCTGTTGCCCCGCTCCCATTCATTCACAATATAATCCGACACCCAATAGCCAAGCGCCATAATAGTCAGAACCGGGTTAAATCCACCATTTGTTACGTGAAGGCTTCCGTCCGCGATAAAGAGATTGTCCACATCGTGAACACGGCCGTATTTATCGGTTACCGATGTTTGCGGATCATTTCCCATCCGGCAGGTGCCTGACTGGTGCTGGCTGCCGCTCACTCCGGTTCCGGGAATATTTTTCCAGGTCTTGTAAGCCCCGGCTGCTTGAAGCCATTTCTCAGCCTTATCAGCAATAAACTCTGCAGTTTTGATATCCTCATCCAGTTTGAACCCGGAAATTTTAGCTACCGGCATACCCCAGTGATCAAGCACATCCGGTGCCACTTCAACACGTGACTCAAAATTAGGTATTTCCTGGACCGGCCCGCGGATGCTGGCATTTCTGCGGTAATTGGCCTTTTGAAACTCCTTATGTTCACGGCCCCAACGTGCACTTCCCGGTGGGCGGTAACCGCTGCTGTAGGCATAAGGCAGTTTGATAAATTCATTGGCAAGCATGGCTCCGCCTGTTATTCCCGGGTTATTGTGCACAAAATCGCAGATGGCCACACTGGCTCCCGGCCCGAAATCATCATAAATCTCCTCTTCAAAAAGGCCATCAGCACCACAATATGCATGTCCCTGGAGATTACGCCCAACCCAGTCGTACCGGTTTCCAATACCATCCGGGTGCAGCCTGTTTGTCGAATTCAGCATCAGCCGGGGTGTTTCGGTAGCCGAAGCCGCCAATACCACAATATCTGCGGTTTGGGTTTGTTTACGGTCTTCCTTGTCAAAATAAGTTACCCCGGTGGCCCGTCCGCTGGCATCCATCGTAATTTCGACAACCTGGGAATGGATTCTCAACTCGCAGATCCCTGTGGCAATAGCCATTGGGATCACAGTATTCTGGGTACCGTTTTTTGCATCCACTGGACATGCAAAACCAACACAGTTGCGTACATGAACACATGCCGGACGTCCGTTGTACTCCACCGAATTCCGGAGCATTGGAATCGGAAAGGGATGATACCCGATTCTTTTCGCAGCTTCTTCCAGTATTTGTGCTTCCCTGTTGTGCGGGAAAGGGGGCATTGGGTGTGGTTTCCTGCGCCATGGAGCAAACGGGTTTTGATAATCATCGCCTGCCACTCCAATTTCCCATTCCACTTTTTCGTAATACGGCTCAAGATCTGCATAAGTGATAGGCCAGTCTTCGAGAGTAGACCCCGGAATGTGTCCATAGGTGGATTTCATAGTAAAATCTTCTTCCATAAATCGCCAGGCCATGGCTCCGTAATTCACTGTCCCGGAACCCACGCAAGCAGCGTTATTATGATAGGCCCAGTCATTGGGATACACAATCCGTTGATTGCCGTCTCTGTCAACTGCCACTCTGCGATACCGTTCATTATCCGGCCCAAAAAAAGCGTAAAGGGGAAAAGATCGCTGGGCAGTAAGTTCATCATCGCCATGTGCAGCATAATGAGCCCATCCCCCCCTTTCAAATAAAACCACAGAAAGTCCGGCTTCACTAAGTTCTTTTGCTACTACTCCGCCGCCGGCACCTGATCCTACCACAATCGCGTTAACATGTTTGTTTTTCATAAAAAAAGTTCTTTCAAAAAGTTTAATTTGGGCTTAACTACTGCATAGAATCGGTGGTTTGTTTCCCGGTGTGCATATTATTTTCTAAAACAATCCGAGCATCCGGTAACTCACATAATCCTTATTTCCTCCATGGTCAGGGCTGCCGTAAAATCCCATCATACAATGGTTGCGGACTGTATTAAAGAATGCAGATGGCGAAAACCGGCCCCAACCCCTTTCATTTGACTGATGGTTATATTTACCGCCTTCAATATCTGTCAGATATACTATTTTCTGCTCTTCAAAAAGGTCAACAAAATTTCTGCCAAATTCGGCCTTACTACCCCTGTTTAATGCCGACAGGCAGGTTTGATACATCTCTTTCTCTTTCTGAAGGTGGCCATATGGGCCAATTTGCCGATCAATAAACCTTGTGACCAGGGCATCCTTGCCGCCATAAAAATCTCCGGGTGGAATAATACAGTCTGCCAAGGCATCCATAATTTCAGCTTCCTGATCGGTAAGCACGCGATATGGATTTGCAGACAGAGCCGGAACGCCAACAATCCATGCGCCACCGGCCCAAATCGCTGATACTTTTAAAAAACAGCGCCTTGTGATGCCATTAGACAGGCTTCCCGTTTTTAATCTCATAACTCTTCATTTTCAGGTAAATCCCGACCCTGCAGGTTTTCGGGACAAATTAGTGGCTATATATTCAACTTAGTTTATGATTGTGAACAACACATAAACACGATCATTATATAGACTAATACCTGTAATATTTGATTGTCCCTGACACGTTTTTTACGATTGCCATCCTCCGTTAATTTTTTTCGACAGTTCTTCAGCACGGGCCATCTAACAATTTTCCAATTGTTCCCCTAAACCGGATAAACCGGAATTTCTTTTATTCAACTTTATTGAGGCGTATGGATTTTAGTTCAATTGAAGTTTCGCCCGGTATTTCCATTGCCCGGGCTGTAAGACGGTGCTTGCCTTCTGGTAATTGAATCACACCTAGATTTTTAAATGCCCAGCTCTCTTTTTCATAGACTTCACCTCTTGGAAGCCGGTCAGGGCTGTGGATAAAACCGGGATCATGGGGTTGATCAAAAACCCCTTCTACAAATGAATCCCCAATAGAAAACCTGACCCGGGTTCCAAGGTTCGGCTCAGCAACTGAATATTCTGCAACAACTTCATAAGATCCCGGATTGATCACATCAAGATACCACCAGGCACGGTCTTCCGTACTCGTCCAGTTATCAAGCCAGTCATTTGCCCATCCTGCTCCATGATACCCAATCACTCCTTTGCAAAATGCCTGCGGTGCCGGCAGCCTGATACCGGGAGCTTCTTTATAACCCACGGGAATTCTTCTTTCTGACGGTAAATTCGCCGTTACATCTCCAAACCATTCGTAATAAGCCTGTTTAAAGCTGTCGGCCATTGCCGGTTGCAAATGTGTGATATCGAATTGCTGACCGGGATCGGCCTTCATATCAAAAAGTTCCCAATCACGATCATACTCTCGCACCAGGCGATATTGATGATTCCGAACCGAACCGGGATAGACCTCCAGGGAATCCCATCGTGAATGGTGGAAAAACAGAAGCCTGTCATCGGGAAAGTTAGACTGTTGATTAAGCAGTAACCCCGCAAAACTACTACCGTCCAGTGGGTTGGTTACAGTTTTAGGAATGCCGGTGAGATCAACTAGTGTTGGCAGCAAATCAATATGGGCTGTCAGTTCTTCGATCACCGTACCTGCATCAATTTTACCGGGCCACCGAAAAAACATTGGTACCCGTACTCCCCCTTCGTGTACACTTGCCTTTATCCCACGCATAAAGGCATTATAACGCTGCCCATTTGGTCCGTTGTCCGTCAGGAAAATTACTATTGTATTCTCCGCTATTCCAAGCTCGTCAAGTGTTGTAAGCAGGCGGCCAAGATTGTCGTCAATATTTTCAACCATCCCGTAGGCAGAAGCGGTTCTGGCATCATAACCCATCGCGGCATACCGGTCGTAATATTTATCGGACAGCTGAAACGGGCTGTGTGGTGCATTATATGGAACATAGGCTAAGAAAGGATGATTGTGATTACGCTTGATAAAAGCAATTGTAGAGTCTGTCAGAACATCTGAGATGTACCCTTCGGTTTGAACCATTTCACCGTTATACTCCAGTTGCGTATCAAAATAGTTGTTGTGATGGCCACCGTTAAAACCAAAGAAAAGGTCAAATCCCATTCCGAATGGATTTGATGGATAATGCTCACCATTGTGCCATTTTCCAAAAATCGCTGTTTTATAACCGGCTTCACGGAAAATATGAGCGAGTGTTACTTCATCCGGATGCATGGATTCCAGGTTGCGGGTAACCCATTGTGTACCGGTGCGCATACTGTATCGACCGGTGAGCAGGCTTGCACGGGTGGGTGCACAAACCGAAGAGACATAAAATTGCCGGAACCAGGCTCCCTCTTGAGCAAGTTGATCCATATTTGGTGTTTGAATATCAGGATTCCCATGATATCCCACATCCCCGAACCCCTGGTCATCAGTCATAATCAACAAAATGTTAGGCTGTAACACGAGATGGTTATCACCTGCACAACCGTAAGCAATCAAAATTAATATAAACAGTAACTTAGTGTCTGAAATTTTAAGCATGACTGATCATTGAATTAAGAAAATTCAAAAATTTATAAAAACGCAATCTTTGATTGATTAGAATCGACGTGATAACAGTTACATTTTCGATGAGTTCCTCCGTGCTTCAGAAGCTTTTCTGCTCAAATACCGGCCCAGTGAATCCGGGAACAGCCTGGATGAAATTACTCCTGTTAATTCCATAAAACCTGGTGTAACTGTTTTTTTGTGTGATCCGATTTTTTTTGCCAGTTTCCTGCCCACAACTTCGGCATCCGCCATTAACGGTTCCGGGATGCCAAGCGGCAGGGAAGATGATGTGCGTGTAAGCGGCGGATGAATCAGATTCACGATAATACCGAATTTCTCAAACTCGATAGCGAGTGTTCGGGTTAATGATTCAATTGCACCTTTTGCGCTAACATAACCGCTCAGCCCCTCAAAACCGGTAATCCCAACTGCGGAACTTACGTTGTGAATAACGCCGCTGCCCTGTTTTTTCATCTGTGGAAATACTGCACGTATCATATTCACATAGCCAAATAAGTTTACTTCCAGCTCACGGTTAAATTCCTCAGGGGATTTCTCATCAAACGGAGTAAGCAGTGCCAGACAAGCGTTATTCACCAGCACATCAATACGTCCCCATTGTTCAATTATTTGTTTGATGGCTGATGATACATTTACCTGGTTGGTAACATCACAAACAATAGAGTTCATCTCTCCCATATTTTCATCCGTAAGATCGATCCCTGTCACCGGTGTGCCCGATTCATAAAGTGCCCTGGCAATCCAGTGGCCAATTCCGCTATTGGCTCCTGTTATAATAACAACATCCTTTGGCATTGCAGCTTCCCTTGTATTCAGCTTTTTATCATTATGGTAATTTAACAACTCCACAATGATTATACAGGCAGATCGATATTTTTTATAAACCAATAATTTAATAAACAAATGGTATGGAGATATACTTGTTGTTGTAAAGGCTCATTACTATATAGTTTTTATGAGAGGGTAAAGTCAAAATATTGAATGTAAAGAACAAACCGTCCTTCACTCCTGAATCGACAGTCAGTGATTGCTAATTGTTATTACACCCTATAAATCCATATTATCGATTAGAAGAAAAAATAATTTTACTATGAATCACTCTTTATTTGACGAGATCCTTAACAAAATGGTCACCAACAGTTCTGTATTCGGAGCCATTCTCTGTATTGAAAACCTAGACCGCTCGATTTCCTGGAGGGGTGCTGCCGGGGATCTGGAGGCTGATGATCACTATTTCATCGCAAGTGTTACCAAAATGATTATCTCAACACTGATCCTTCACCTCCGTGAAAAGAATAAGCTGGGGCTTGATGATCCAATTGTAAACTACTTTCCGGAGGGGATGCTTGATGGCATCCATCTGTACAAAGGAACAGACTACACAAAAGTGATTACCATAAAGCATCTGCTGTCGAACACATCCGGGATCCCCGATTACTTCTCTTCCAAAAAAACTGACGGCACAAAAATTGAGGCTGAAATATTTGGTGGGAGTGATGAATTCTGGTCGCTCGATATGGTGATTGATACCGTAAAAAAGATGAAACCCAAATTCAGACCGGGCCAAAAGGGAAAAGTGGCCTATTCTGATACCAATTTCCGGTTGCTGGGTGCCATCATCGAAAAAGTAACCGGAAAGGATCTCAGGGATGTTTTCAAAGAGTACATCTTCTCGCCAGCGGGCATGGAAAATTCTTATGCATTCCATGATGTTGATGACGACAAACCGGCCAGTATGTACTATAAAAAAGAGCAGATACATATTCCGAAATTTGTCGCATCCTGCACTGCTGAAGGTGGTGTGGTTTCAACCGCGGAAGATGTAATGAAATTAAATAAAGCCTACTTTAACAGCCTCTGGTTTCCTGAAAAGCGAATTGAGGAATTAAAAGAGTGGAAAATGATCTACTTCCCCGGACAATTCTATTTTGGAATCGGCCTTGAAAAACTGTGGACCCCGAGATTCATCTCTCCACTACGTCCCATCAACGAAATTCTGGGTTTTTGGGGACAATCCGGGGCGTTCGCTTTCCATCATCCCGGAACAGGCCTCTATTTTACAGGCACGGTGAACCAGCTCAGCGGCTTTGGTCACAGTGCGGCTTATAATGCGATGGTTAAAATAATAAAGACCGCACTGAAAGAGCAGTCTTAACCAAGTACTTAAATGAATTATATTTACATAATTAATCTCAATTGAGCAAACCCGGCCATATACATCAATCCGACCGGGTTCTCTTAACCTATACATTTCCAGAAAGCCTGAAAACCGAAAGACCAAGATTCCTGATTTTCATTAACACGGAAAATAGTTCTGCTTGATCTTTCACTTTACCGTGAATGTAACTTACCCCTTTGTTTTCGTTGCATTGAACCTGCATACCATTAAACCATGCAGACCAATCATCACTTATACAACCGATTACTTCAATGACAAACATCTCGGGTTGTTTGGGAGGTTTCATACCCGGCCACCATGGGCTGTAAGGGCCAGCCGGGCTCATTGATTCATAATTTTTTTTCGTTTTCATTTGTCTGATATTTAAGTTTTTTGATATTGTTTTATAAAGTTTGATCATTAAATTCAATAAAGAGTTATCGTTTTTCGGCTTATTGAAGCTGAAGCTGAATCCCGGCACTGATACCCCATACAGGTGAAGGATTTAATCGATCTCTAACATCAGCTGATTCGATTACAAGATGCCTTCCTGCCGTGTATGCAGTTTTAAGATTCAGAGATATCATGCCGGAAACTTTATATGTAACTGCCGGGCCTACTGTGAAATCCACATACTGAACTGAAGTAATTTTATCATCGAATGCCGAAGCTCTGCCTTTGAATTCATCCCCTTGCAGTACAGCTACTATACCGAAACCAATCCTGTTTCCTGGTGTGAACCATACTTCTGCAAATTCTGGAAAGAAGATCCTGGTTCTGTCAGAAATCTCTTCTGCTTTTTTGAGATGATCTGATGCAGCCTCCGTCTGATTTTTTTCAAACTGGATCATGGCCAGTAAAATGTGCAGCAGACCTACTTTGGGTATACGGATGAGCGTAAAACTCTGATAAACCTTTTTCAATGTCTGATGCAGTGTCTGTTCAGCCTCCGTAAAATTACCTTTTAAAAAGTAAATCTCACATGCTGCTGTTGTTGAGGGAAGTATCAGTGAAAAATCATTAATCTGATCGGCATAAAGAAGAGTTTTTCGATATGCTGATAGTGCCATGTCCAATTCACCGGCCATGCGATAAACATTTCCCCTGAAAAGTTGTATGATACTGTGAAGCAATAAGTTCGAACTTCTGGCATTTTGTTCTGCAACTGCAAGGAGTGCTTCTATGTCCTCTGGTTTTACTCCCTCTCTCTGTACCAGGTAATTCACTTTTATGAGAGCCAAATGAGCCTCGATATCTTCTATATACGTTTTTTTGCTTTTGTCATAAATCGATTCCGCGATTTTTGAAACATATTCATTTCGGTCGATTTGCTGGTTGATCGATGCAATCCAGCCTTCCAACACACACAGATCTGGTGTGGAAAGCAGCTTTTCTTCAGGCAAAAGGTTAATCCAATCAGTAACGGTTTTTACATCTCCGGATGCAATATTCCGAAGGCCATACGTAGAAATTACCCGAATGATCTCATCTGTATTTCCGGCAAGTTTAAAGCAATGTACAGCCTCTTCTATATATGAATGGTTTTCAAACCAACGGCCTGCCTCCAGATAAAAAGAATCAAGATTGTGTTTCCCCCAATGAGACCATGCACGTTTTTTCAACAAATCTCTGACGAGATGGTGAAGACGGTACCACTCCTGTTCATCATCCAGTGGTATCAGAAAAAAACCTGTCTTTTTGATATTTTTCAGATAGCCAGTAATTTGTTTTTGTAAAACTGCATCAAGCAAAGATCCGGAAAAGCGGTCAA
Source organism: Balneolaceae bacterium (assembly GCA_007694095.1). Classification (GTDB taxonomy): domain Bacteria; phylum Bacteroidota; class Rhodothermia; order Balneolales; family Balneolaceae; genus Rhodohalobacter. Next base: position 25,431 of record RECI01000201.1, read on the forward strand.
ATAGTGAGGCAGCAAATAATATCTCTTCTTCCTCCTGTTCTATATTACCAAGCACCTCCTCCATCAGATAGTCTGCCACAAATTCGTGAGATCCTGTAAAGCGTTTTACAAACCCGGACTCTGAACTCTTTTGACC
>RECI01000082.1 GCA_007694095.1 Balneolaceae bacterium
GCGATATCCGGATGATTTTCGGGCATTGAATTTCTCCTTTGTTCAAGAGAGTAACCGTAATATTCGGCTGCATCTGTAAAATTTTCCATAATCCTGAACAGTTCACCAAGATTATAATAAACAACCCCAATAAAAGGATGGGTTTCCGGGAAAATCGCTTTCCCGATGTGAAGAGCTCTTCGCAGGTCTGCCTCAGCAAGATCATACTCTCCCCGGTCCTGGTGTACACCGGAATACCCGTTTAAAATATATGCCATAAACGGGTGCTCTTCACCCAGAACCCGGGCTACAAGATCAACCGCCTCACTGAATAGTTCATCCGCTTCATCTAGCTTGCCATCTTCCTGCAGTAAAATCGCAAGGTTATTCAGATTAATGGCAAGGTTAGAACCCTGTTCGGGCTGATCTCTGCGTATTTCGATAATTCGCCGGTACATCCTGTATGCTTCTTCTTTTTCTCCCAGTTCTTCGAGAGACATGGCCAGTGTATTCATTACACTTACAGTTTCCGAATGGTTTTCACCATAATGAGCGATGTTTAATGCCAGGGCTTCACTTGCTGCAGTCGCCGCTGCCTCATAATTACTCAGACGGTATTCAAGGTTTGCAAGCCGCAACATTGATGCTGCAAGCCGTGGTGATTTCTCCCCAATTTGCCGAAACAAATCAACCGACTTGCCGATTGCCTCATAGGCCTGTTCATACAGTCCCAGATTATTGTAAATATTGCCTATCGTACTCAGCATTTGAGCCTGAAGAGCGGGCTGGCCTTCCAGTTCTGTCTGGGCACGTTCAAAACCCTGATCAAGAAGTTCGCGGGCGGTCATCGATCCGTCATTTGCACGATTTGGATCAGATCCTTCGAATATCTGAGCGAGAAATGCCGATACCTGTTCCGCTTCACGGGCATTTTGCTCTGCCTGCTGAGCCTGCCACATGGTTGCTGCAATTCCGCCGGTGAGCACGAAAAAAATCACTGCTGCAGCTGCGATTGCCCATCTGTTACGGTTGATGAATTTCCGGGTCCGGTAACCTAATGTATCAGGACGGGCAGAAACCGGCAGATTTTTCTGATGACGCTCGAGATCAGTAATTAATGCCTCAACAGAAGCGTAGCGCCTTTCAGGGTCTTTATGCAACGTTTTGTAAATGATGGCATCAAGATCACCTTTCAACCTGGTAATAATCTCGGACGGTGTACTGACCCGCTCATCAGCAAGCTGTTTTTTGTAATCAATCTTCGTTATAGCTGCAAAGCGCCTGCTTGCCTGAACCGGATCTTCTTCGATAACCTTTTTTTCAATCTCTTTAAAAGACAGGTTACTCAGATCGAATGGGTGAAGTCCGGTCAGAAGTTTATTCAGAAGTATGCCAAGTGAATAGAGATCGGTTGAGGTCGTTACCATTTTCCCGGATAGTTGCTCCGGGGATGCATACTCAAGGCTCAGCATCCTCATTCCGGGCTGCGTTTCGATGGCTGAATTTTCATACAAATTGGGATCCAGCAATTTTGCTATACCAAAATCAAGAATTTTGATTCTACCCTCATTCGTTACAAGGATATTCTCCGGCTTCAAGTCGCGGTGTACAATCAGAGAGTTATGCGCGTGCTGAATCGCTTTACATACGGTGATAAACAATTGAAGCCGCTTTTCAATGGTTATCTTGTGCTTATTACAATACTCCAGAAAGGTATCACCCTCCACATATTCCATAACCATATACGGCACACGGTCGGCCGTGATACCGCTGTCTACAAAACCGGAAATATTAGGATGCTGAAGTCCTGAAAGAATATGCTGTTCCAGTTTAAATCTCTCTGTATGTGAAGGCGTGAGCAAACTCTTGTGAATCACTTTCAGTGCTCCCGTTTGCCGGATGCCACTTTCATCCACCCTCTGAACTTTGTAAACCCTGCCCATTCCACCATGGCCGATAAGATCCAGGATTTCCCAGCGGCCAATATTTTTACCCTTAAAATAGTCTTCATCTTCTGTCTGTTCGGCAATCAGCGCATCAAGCTCCTTGATGAGCTTCTCATTTTTACCCAGTCTCTCCTCAAAGAAACGGTCCGACTCTTCCAGCTGTCCCAGCATCTCCCTGATTTTTTCTTCCAGCTCTTTATCATCCCCACAAACCCGTTTGATGTAGTCGGTTCGACCTTCAGGTGGCAGGGTGAGAACCATGTCAAAAATACGGCTCAGCTTCTTCCAGTCGTTTTGTTTCATTTACCTATTCGTTTGATTGTACCTCATAAAAACCCGCCCTAAACATGGTATTTCTATAGTTCCCAAAACTCTAATCCACATCTAACCCACTTCCGACGCAGTTTCAACATCTACCGCGAATAGAAATACCATGTTTCACCAACCACGATACCACAACCCAAACATGGTATTTCTGTAGTTCCATAAACTCAATTCCACATCAAACCCACTTACGACACAGATCCAAGATCTACTTCGAACAGAAATACCATGTTTATGCAGATCCATGATTACAAAGCTTTCAGTTCATTATACAGCCATAGTTTCGCCTTGGCCCAATCGCGGTCAACAGTACGTGTGGTTACTTCCAGCACCTCCGAAATCTCAGGGATCGACATACCACCAAAAAAACGCATCTCAACCACCTGGCTTCGTCGTGCATCGATCTCGGAAAGCTTATTTATCAGATCATTCATTTCGATGATTTCCTCAGCATGCTCTTCAAGATCCAGTTTTTCTTCATCAAGGGTAATAGGGCGGTTTTTCCCGCCCCGCCGCAATGCTGATTTTTTTCGGGCATAATCTACCAGGATTTGCCGCATACATCTCGAGGCGATAGAGTAAAAATGGGCACGGTTTTGCCACTCTACATCCGATTTTCCTAACAATTTCAAATAAAGCTCATGAACAAGTGCTGTTTTTTGAAGTGTGTGCACACCTCTTTCCTGGACAAGATGACGCTGCGCAATTTTTTTTAACTGCGCATATACATGAGGATATAACGCATCAAGTGCAGATTTATCCCCATTCTTTGCCTCTGCAAGTAACCGGGTGATATGTCCTAATTCGCTCAAACAGTGAATTTATTTTAAAAAAGCCATGTCGTGTTTTGAATCAACATTGCGCAATAAACATACAGCGCTCTGATTCACCTGAATAGCATTCATGTAAAACAAAAATTTTAATCAACATACAGAACTATCGCAACTCTTTGGGGAATAAAATTAATGTTTGTTACTAAATCACTAAACTATTGTTATTCAGTGTGTAACACTCTTCAGAATGTGTGCAGATATATATTTTTCAGATTAATAAAAGGAAATATACCTGTATTTCGCACGCATGAAGCTGGAATCTTGCTGGGATTTTTCATCATTTTGGTATTAGCTCCCCCTTCTGTTTCTCAGAGTGGCTCATTTTGGGATGACACAGACCTTACACTATTCAGAACAGGTGGCAGTATTGGCCTCACTGCTTCAACTTATGCCGCTCACGGTATTGAAAACCGAAGGCCTCCCGGTGTTCTTCAAACCAATGCTGCTTTTAATTTTTTAACTCTTGGACTTCGCAGCGGCCTTAACCTGAACTATTCAACAGATGATTCGGGCCTACGTCAAAATATGAATACACTCAGTTACAGTGCCCGCTGGCGTTGGCTCTCCTTCCAGGTCGGAGATGTAAATACACGCTTTTCGGACTACAGCCTGAATGGAACCACCATCCGTGGGGGGCACATTCGTGCCAATCCCGGTAATTTTTTAGTTGAGGTAATTGGAGGTAAATCAAAAAGAGCGGTACGGCCAAGCCTGGAATCGGCTTTTCGTGAACCTTCTTTTGACCAATGGGCATTTGGTGCAAAAGTGGGAATGTCCGGAAACAGAGGCAGCTTTTTCAACCTCAACACGTTTTACGCCCAAGACAATGCCGCTTCCCTCTCCGGTGAAATTATCGAGATCAAACCACAGGAGAACCTCACAATAACTCCCGATTTCAGGGTCAATCTCTTTAGCGGACGCCTCACAGTTGAAAGTCAGTTTACTGCTTCTGTTTTCACCCGCGATCTTGAAGGTGATCCATTTTCCTCCTCCAATCTCGACATACCCGGTTTTGTTACTACTATTTACCAGCCACGGGTAACTACTCATATAAATTATGCGGGAAAAGCAATGGCCGGTTTTCGGTCAGATTTATTGGATTTGAATATCGGGTATGAGCGAATTCAGCCAGGATTTATGTCGCTTGGCAGGGGAACTGTTCGAAATGACATCGAGACAATAACACTAAGCCCGTCGCTCAGTTTTTTTCAAAACCGGTTGTCCATTCGTTCTGATGTGACCTTGGGGCGGGATAACCTTCTCGGAACACGTTTTCAAACACAATCAAATACAGGCATCGGCACAAATGTGCAGGTGGTATTCAACGAAACCATTCACCTCACAACTTCATACAACCTGCTGCTGAATGATATCACCATGAACCAAATAGAAGGGTTCGAACAGCCTGTGGGTGGTCAATCGCAGGTATCTCACAATGTAATGGTTCAGCCCAATTTCACTATTCTCGGGGAAGACTTCATTCATAATATTGCTGTAACAGGCGGGTACCTGAGCATCAACAGCGCATTTACCGGTGATCCTCAAAATACCAATTCATTTTCATCTGTATCCTACACCGGAATGCTGAGTTATGCCATCACACTGCCAGCAGGCTTGACCCTGAACAGCTCGGGCAACTATTTGACCAATTCGTCAAACGGTGGAGATATTCGGAATATCGGGCTGAACTTCGGTACCAGTTATGCCCTTTTTAACCGAAAACTCACTCTTGGCCTAAACCTTGGAATAAACAGAAATAAACTTGAAAGAGAAGTTTTTAACGGGCCTTTGCTTACAAACAGGCTTCAGCAGCTTACAGGTGGAATCAATACCTCCTACCGGTTAACCAATAAAGACACATTTAACCTTACCATCCGCTCCAGAAACAGCAGGGTTCTGGATGGAACCGGCAACGACTTTACAGAACTTGAAGGCAGCTTCAGGTACCAGCGAACATTTTAAACGGCACGAATTACAGGATGATTTCAGAATTAAAAATCAAATTTATCGCTTTAACGTTTGCAATCCTGGCAGGTCTTCTGCTCCTCTCTGGATTTTCAAATGCTGCACAGGCACAAAGCACATCCCAGGTAACCATCGTCGGCATTCCTCCGGTACTGCCCAGCCCTTTTGCCACTGATATCGAAAACAGCTTTGTAACAGGCCAATACCAGATCATTTTCAATTACACCAGCTTCAGTGCTGTTCCGGTTGATTTTATTTTCGATTTTACCGTTCTGAAAGGAGGCCAGGAAATCATTGCGATATCCTCGCTTCCGGCTCCATTCACCCCCGGCACCTATGTCTTCACCTCCTTTTTTGAAGAGCTGATTTTTCCACAGGGAGCAAACGATGTTTTCCAGCAGCTTGAGGGGAGTATCCGCAACCAGATCATCCAAACTGGCACCGTTCCGGAGGGCAGCTATTCGATCCGGATCAATGCCCGTCCGGTATCACAACCCAACCTGGTTACGATTGCCGGAAACGCCCATTTCATGGTACAATATCCGTCGCCACCAATTCCTGTTTCGCCGGCAAACGGTTCCAATGTCATCATGGATATTCCCATTTTTGCCTGGACCCCGGTTGTGAACAATGCCGGCATCCAGATGGAGTACGAATTTCTGCTCGTTGAAGTAATTCCCGGCCAATCTCACTTGCAGGCCATCAACAGCAACCAGGAAATTGCCCTGGTAACCCTCATGGGCAATACCACCCTGCCATATACGCCCGACTTTCTGCCGCTCGAAGAGAATACCGAATATGCCTGGCAAATCACCGCAAGAGATGCGATGGGTAACGTGCCCCTTCAAAACCAGGGCAAAACAGAGATTTACACCTTCACCTACAAAGCCGCACAGGATGAGGATGAGATGCTTGCCGGTTTCACGCTCGAAAACATAAATCTGATTCCTCAGTTCGCTGCCCTAAACGATCTGGGAGAACTCACCATAACCGAATTCCCTACCTTCTACCAGCTGGATGGCTTTGC
>RECI01000080.1 GCA_007694095.1 Balneolaceae bacterium
GCATATCGCATTTATGATGACTATGACCCGGTATTTGCAGCAAAAGCCATAGCTGCTGCAAAACGTGCGTGGGAATGGGCAGTACAGAATCCGGAACAATATTATATTCAGCCGCCCGATATTCAAACAGGCGCCTACGGCGACCGGAACCTGGGTGATGAGTTCGATTGGGCCGCAGCAGAATTATACATAACTACACGCGAAAATAAATACTGGAATGCGAGAAACTTTCATGAGATCAATGTCGGCGTTCCGAGCTGGAGTTATGTAAGGCCGCTTGCCTGGGTATCACTTGCTCATCATCGGGAAAGCCTTACTGATGTCGCGGATGTTGGATTGATTGAACAACGCATCATTGAACAGGGTGAAGAACTGCTTGAAGAGTACCAGCGATCGGCTTATGGGATTACGATGGGCCGGTATGATCGCGATTTTGTATGGGGCAGCAACGGAGTTATCGGAAACCATTCCCTGATGCTTTTGCAGGCTTACCGGGTTACCGGTGAGGAAAATTATCTGAATGCGGCACGGGCTAACCTTGATTATATCCTTGGAAGAAACGCTACAGGGTATTCTTTCGTAACGGGCTTTGGCAGCAAGCCACCGATGTTTCCGCACCACCGCCAATCAGCAGCCGATAGTGTGGATGAACCGGTACCGGGATTCGTTGTCGGAGGCCCTCAGCCCGGGCAGCAAGACGGCTGTGACTATCCGTCAGATCTGCCGGCCACCACCTTTCTCGACCACTGGTGCAGCTACTCCACCAATGAGGTAGCCATCAACTGGAATGCACCGCTTGTGTACCTGGTGGGTGCTATTGAATATTTCAGTGCAAAAAGGATCAATTAATGAAACTCACGATTATTTAATTCTTTCTGTAGTACTGTAATTAGTTAATAAATTTTGACTCAATATACTTTACGAACTCAGCATATGTAGCGGTTCATACACCGGCCTTGGTTTTGTGTCATTATCCTCATGTCCTTAACACGCCACGATTGAAGGTGGTGATCCTTTCAAGTGAACAGGTGAATGTTACCGCTCAGTGTTGCCTTCCCGCCCTTAACCCGCCACGGTTGCCCCGCGGGGATTCTTTTTGAAGAGGTCTTTCGGACTCTTCAATGTGGCTAGAATAAAATGAGCCATTTTGGAATTAATCTCGTTAGTAAGGGTGATACAAATACTTAACGCAATTAAATATTTTGAAAACAATAAAATACGCTGCTTTTACTATTATAATTTTACTCAGTTATTCATGCTCCGACAGTTCTGCTGGTCCGGGCGAAATTGATACTAATCCAAACGAGGGAATCATTAATGTGACAGGTGATCTGCAGGCACAGCATGAGGGTATATCCCAATATGTAGGACTGAGATCTGATGATGGGAAATTTATTAATCTCACTTTACACGTTACGGAATTTCCAATCGGTTCAGAAGAGGTGAATGATTTTAGCTTCGATATACGCATGCTGGGAAGTGAAGGCCCTTTCCCATTGGAAACAGGAGAATATGAAATTGGAGAATCGGACGATCTTATTGTCTTAGCTTCCTATTCAAACAGAACATTATCTGAAGATACTGTGAGCTACAGTACCTCACCCATTTCCAGTGGAACTGTAACCATTTTGTCAATTAATTCAACAAATATTGAGGCCGTTTTTGATGTTACTTTACATGTGATTAACGATGAAGGTTCGGTGAATATAACAGGCGAATTGAATGCAGAATGCTTAACCGCTGATGCCGGATTTGGTTGCTGACAGTTAAAAACTTTATTTAGATTTTTAAAATATAACGGCTCTGCATCAATTTGTATGGGTAAGGTGTTCAGGCTTTCGCCAGCAGGATACAGGATGCGGGTTACAGGATGGATTAGTTTCATCGGAACTTTTTGAGTCAAATCCTGTTTGTTAGTAGTGTAAATGCTAATTAATAAACACTTTACTAAATATGGATGATCTAAAAATCAAAGGTAACTGGAACGAAATAAAAGGTAAATTGAAACAAAAATATGGAGAGCTGACTGATGATGATCTGTCTTTTGTGGAGGGAAAAGAAGATGAGTTCTTTGGAAAGCTGCAGAAAAAACTTGGCAAAACTCGTGAAGAATTGGCTGGTGAAATCAAAAAGTGGCTGAATTAAAAGATCGATATCAACCACGAAGGCTCGAAGTTACCAGATAGAAGACTTGAAAAATGTTGGATGCCTGAATTGTTACGATCAAGCATCTACATCTTTGTGACGTTGAGCCTTTGTGGTTTAATTTATTGTTTAGTTAAAATTCAGAACCCTCCGCTTCTGTTCGGAGACCGCATCGGTGGCCATGCCATTTGTACTCCGGTATTTTGATTAACCGGCATAACTCTCTTATCTCGTGGCATTTTATCCGGGTCTTCACTTGCCATATAGGCAAGAGTGGCTATGAGTATCACATTATTACGCAGTTCATCGAAAACAATTTTATCATAGGTATCCCTGTTTGTATGCCATGTATAATTCCAATAGTCCCAGTGAAGTGAGAAAAGTGAGAAACCGGGAGCTCCGGCTGCTACAAAAGAAGCATGGTCTGTGCCGCCGCCACTTGGCATCCCGGGAAAACTGGTTTCAATATGGCTGCGAACATTTTCGGGAACTGCCGACAGCCATCGTGTGATATATTCATAACTATGAAGAAATCCCTGGCCGTTAATATTTATTACACGACCGGTACCGTTGTCCTGATTGAACAGTGCCTGCAATCCATCAACAATCTCAGGGTTATCTTCCACAAAAGCACGCGACCCGTTCAGACCCTGCTCTTCACCGCCCCACAGGCCTATCAGTATAGTCCGTTTTGGGTTGGGGTACACCTGTTGAAGGATTCGCGCCACTTCCATCATGGTAATTGATCCTGTTCCGTTGTCTGTAGCACCTGTTCCTCCATCCCAGGAGTCGAAGTGTGCGGATAGTATTACGTATTCATCAGGCTTTTCGGTGCCGGGTATTTCAGCAATAGTATTGAAAGTTGGCATTACCCCCAACTCACGTGATTCGGCACGCACACGGATAACCGGATCGGCACCGCTTTCCACCATTCTGAAAAGCATACCGTAATCTTCAAGCAGGATATCGACAGTAGGAATGGTTTTTGTTCTTGCGTCAAATATTTTGTTGGTGCCAAAGCCCTGGCTCCAGTTCGAGATAATGATGCCTGCAGCACCAGCTTCTTCGAGTGCCAGCGGCATGGTTCGTGAGGTATGACCGGCACGGAATAACCTCTGTTCCCAGAGGCGCTGCTGATCTGCCCGCTCTTCCTTCATCCGTTCAAAAGATTCTTTTAGAGCAAAATTTTCCCAGTTATAATCAGGCCGGCCGGTTGGCTGATTCATAGAAATCATTACAAATTTTCCTTCAACATTTGGCAGCCATTCTTCAAATTCTTCCCTGTTACGCACATCGGGTATGATGACTAAACCCGCGGTAATCCCTTCTTCCGGTGTGGATGGGCTCCAGGCAAGCTGCATTGCCTCGAGTGTAACTACTCTTGGCTCTATCAGATCTACGTGTGTAACACCACGCTCCCAGCCGCGCCACTCACCGTATTGTTCGTTTCTTGCTTCAATTCCCCAGCTATTGAATGTTTCTACAGCCCAGTCGTGGGCGTTTTGCATTTGCGGTGTTCCGACAAGCCGTGGGCCGATGATGTCCAGCAGATGATGTCCAAGTTGTTCAAGATGAGAGTTTTCTGTTGCTTCTGTAACAATCTGATCAACAGTTTTAGTTGTATCCTCCGTTGCAGCTGCAGTAAGCGTGTTCAGAAATAAAAATACGATGATGAATGAGTGCGCAATAAGTTTCATATAAATTAATTTGTTATCTGTAAAAAAAGTATGGTACAGAATATATCAAACCCGGAATAAATGATTTGTGAAAATTGGTAATCGTTAACGTTAATTGCTATTGTATCAGAAGTCTGCATCAGCAATATCTTCACTCAATTCTTCAACTGATACGCCCTGCCTCAGGATGGTTGGTGCAGGGATAATGGTCATCCCGGCAAGCCTTTCCGGATTAAGCTCGCGGTCGTTTATCACATCGCGGATATAAATTTTTTTCACCTGACCGGGGTACCTGGTCAAAATTTCAGAATAAACTTCGGGATCACGCTCTCCGGAATCGCCTACGAGAATGAACTGCCGGTCGGGAAAATGCTGAAAAATAACTGAGATCTGGTCAATTTTTTGTTCAAACGTCAGGTTCTCATTGGTAACAAATGCAAGCAAATCTCGCCAGGTGCTGATTGTCATCGGGTTTTTCCGGGCACTTTTCATATGAAATGAACCTTTTGGAAAACCGGCCTGGTCTCCAAACAGAAATGATGATAGTGATAAGAATAACTGCCATGGCGAACCTGAGACATAGTGGAATGCCGCGTCATTCCATTGATCATACATTTCTGCTATCCCGGGTGCGGCTGAATATTCACGGAAAAAGGTATTACGCACAACAACTCTGGCTCCGGCTGGAATTTCAGTCACTTTTACAGTGTCATCAATATCTGAAATCACCGACAATCCTTCGGGTTCTATGAGCTGAACATGGCCGCTGCCCCGATATCTGCCCGACCTTAGTTCAAGTGTGAGCCAGCCGTTTTCTGATTGTTGGTATCTCAGTAACTCGCTTGCCAAATCCACGGGAATTCTAATTTCACCCCGGATCAATCCATTCCGGTCGGTTCTTGGGAAATCACCATGGCTGTCTTTAATTTGAAATCGTTGTTCCTGATCCTGTCCCTGAATCCTTATTGTAACCGTTCTGCGACCCTTGCTGTTAGCGACTATATTCCTAAGCCTGTACCTGAAAATATCGATTTGATCGTCGCTGTAATCGCTGGTGAGGTCCATGGTCCAGGTTATTAATCCCTGGAGCCACCTTCTTTTCTTTTGTACCAAAACCCTTGCAGGGATTACCCATTCATCTCCATCGAGGTAACCGTATGTTTTATATAAAATGATCTCACGCCGGGGCCTGTCTTGTGATTCCTCAGTGTTCAGTTGGGGGATGTATCCATCCGCCGTAAACAGTATTACGAACAGCAGGATATATCTCATTTTTAAGGCTGTTTATTTGTTGCGGGTATTGTTCGGAGTTAGATTATCAGAATAAGTGATAATCAATCAGGTTAAGTCGTTCCTGTTAGTTGGCGATTCGTTTGAAATCTTCCAGAGTACAATCACATCATATACGGCATGTGCTGCAATAGCGGCAATAATTCCGAAAAACATGTAAAGGTACCCAAGCATCATGCTAAGTAAAAACGTGAACAGGCCAAACATCATATGCGGAACGGTTTTAAAACGGATATAACCGTGAATGGCAATAAAAAGCAGCGATGTTAGCCAAATACCAAGTAAGGGCTGAATTGCCGCACGGAAAAGTATCTCTTCGGTGATGCCCGCAACTACTGAAATATGAATAATCTGGAAAGGTGTAAGTGAATACTCTTTTAATTGCTTTATGATAACGTAGTCATCAAGTACCTTTTTTAACTGTGGATTATTTACGAGACGAATAGCAGCAACTCCAAACAAAATACCAAAGAAAATACCCGATGCAAGTTGAATAAAATATGGGGAACCTTCTGCCAGAACGTCGAAAAAAAGCCTCTTCTGAATAAAATGAATGATAATGATTGACAGTATCAGCCAAATAATCCCGGAAAAAAGTGAAATTTTGGTTATGGAAGGAAATGATGATGCATTGCCCTGATCACGGTTTTGATTCATACTGTTTACAAGATAATACTATTGGATTAAAAGGCTGATAAAATCCGGTTTATATCTACAGGCCTTTTTACAAAATTCAGCCATTCATCAAATACAGGTTTGGGTGTCTCATCATTTCTATTCAGACCAGTATGCATTCCGGGAAAATCTCCACATTATTTAAATAGATTGAACGATAAAAACTGTTGTGTCTTTTGTTACAGTACCATGCTTAATTAACTGATCTTAAATTTAAAATGCCAGTTCTGCTGGTATTGAGGCAGGTTTTTATTTTGTGATTCTGAAGAAGATA
>RECI01000126.1 GCA_007694095.1 Balneolaceae bacterium
CAAGATGCTTGCGCAATCCTATAACAAAATATCTCCGGCCCACCCAAAAACATGGTATTTCTGTAGTTCCCATAACCACGCTCATCATCAAACCCGCTTACGACGCAGCACCAGGATCTAACCCGAACAGAAATACCATGTTTTCTCCAATCTCGATTCAGTTCTTATGCAGGGAGATCCCTCCATTACGCTTCGCTCCAGCCGGGATGACAGGTGGCTTTATATACAGCAGCGGGCATAACAATCTTTCACTCTAAATGTGTTTCTCTTGCCCGCTTAAATTTTTTCCGGGGCATCGCCAATGTCGCTATCGCTTCAACTTTTCTCTCCCTCTCTCCCTCTCTCCCTCTCTCCCTCTCTCCCTCTCTCATCTCCCCTCTCTCATCTCCCCTCACTCACCCCCCTGCCACCTCAGCACCGGGTACCCGTTTGTGGTTCTCCATACGGTGTTCCAGTCAAACTCCGGCATGTACGCTTCGGCGGCCGGGCCGCTCATCTGATGTGTGGTGAGGCCTGTAGCGCCGTCGGGGCTGCCTTCACCAACGCCTGTTGCCTGACCGGTGGCTTCGGTGTCCCAGTAGGAGGCGGTGATGGTGCCTTCGTTTTTACCGGAAATGCCACCCATTTCAGCATTCTCATCTTCTTCGTAACTGGATACACGGCCTGCAGTGAATGAGTTGATGATAACCCCGTTTTCCTGGTTAATACCCACTAAACCTCCCGCAGTGTTGGATTGCTCATACCGGGTAACAGCCACAAGTGAGTAAGAATCCCGGATTTCTCCCTCATTGCGGCCAACCAGGCCTCCGGTAGGACCGATGCCTACATGGGTATTGCCTGTGGCGTAAGAGGCCCGGATTAACCCTGTATTTATCGCAGCCAATCCTCCATTTGAAAAATTGGAATCTACATTTCCTGCCGCATAGGATTTGATGATTTGTCCACCTAAATTCGTACCCACCAGCCCGCCGGATACTCCAAGTGAACTGCTAAACCCTGTAGCATGGGAGTTTTGAATGAGCCCGGAATTGACCGCCGCCAGCCCGCCGGTGTAACTCAAACCTGTAACAATTCCGGCCGCATACGAATGGCTTACCTCGCCTCCATTGTATCCCACAAGCCCGCCCAGGTAATGCCGCCTGGAACCAATGTGTGTATAAGATCGGCAGTTGTGAATCACACCCCCATCATTAAACGCAACCAGGGTTCCACCGGTTCTGAAATCTTCCGAATCCACTTCGAGATGAAACGGGTCCAGCGGAGGCTGATGGTCTATGTTTGAAAACTTCATGTCTATGCCAGCTGACTGTTCCTGTTGGGTACTTGTAAAAGTCACATTCCTGATTTCTGCTTCCCGGATATATCCAAATAACCCCATAAACCTGCCAAACTCGTAGTAGGCAAGGTCAGTAATTTGGTAGCCGTTGCCATTATAGGAACCTGTAAAAGGAGCTTCAAGGGTTCCAATTGGGATAAATCCGCCAAAATCACCAATATCTTTAGATAGGGACGCATCAATATCGCTAATCTGGATAAAGTGTTTGTCGAAGTAATTCTCATCCCTCATTGCCATGAGGTCATCAAATGTGGCAACCGTGTAAGGATTTCCCAAACTGCCATCGCCTGAGGCAAATGGGGAGGTTTTAAATACCGCCGTGGCCCTCCGGTTTCCGTAAAAAGCAATGGTTACCGGGTTCTCGTCCCCGATGATATCGCCCTCCCACCGCTCAAAAAAGAACCCCGCCGCCGGCACGGCAGTGATTTCCACCCTGGTTCCCTGTTCGTAGGTGCCGGTGGATGGCGTTACCATGCCTCCCTCTTCAGGTACCGAAGTTGTTGTCAGCCTGAAATCGCCGGAACTGTCTGTTGAACAGCCGAACAGTACTATTCCGGCCGCTATTGCCAGAATTATTGTTGAAATTAAATATTTGATTAACCGGATCATGGTTTTAAAATTCGTCTGTATTGGAGGGCTTTCACTATAATGATTCCAACCAGTTGCCAAATCATTTAACAGTTATTTTCCAACTATATAACCTTCAAGTATATAATCAATACGTTTCGCTCTTCTGTAGTAAGTGGTTTCAAGTGATATTCGCCCACGGTTCAGTTTACCTGTTCCTGAATACCACCCGCCGGGTTCAACAATATCAAATTCAAGTATTCCATTTTTATATTTTGCCATACTGCATTGTTGCACGTACCTGGGATAGCAAATGTAAAGATTATCTCCATTTACCCCTTCTAATCCAATTACCTGAACCGTATCCTTTCTTTGAATATTACGGGGTATTCGTATCTCAAAATGAAATTCAATATTCGTGGTATCCCTTGATCTGATGCCGCAGTCCTGTGGCCAGCACAATTGCATATTAATTTGCTGCCCGCTCACAAAGTAAATACCCTCTGTAGTATAATCGTTTAAATCGGTACTTACTTCTGAACAGCCTGACCACAATAACCCACAAAATGTTACCGTCAGGATAGCTTTGTGATGAAATGTTGTCTTCTGCATGGCAAGGGGATATAAAGTTATTACCCGGAATCAGAAAATAATGGATCACTAATTATCTCTTCCATTGACTGAGGTTTAAAACCTTCACTTTCCGGACGAATTCTTCTGCTAACTGATCCTCAATCTATTTATTAAATTTATTAAAACAAGAGGGTATTAGCATAAAAATAAAACACATTACGCCATATTGCACAATAGTAGGAACAGCCAGAAATATACACGTAATCCAGTAACTATAGCTCCTCCCCCTTTGCGTACCTCAGCGGTCACAAAAAAAGGTCACAAGCAAGATGCTTGCGCAATCCTATAACAAAATATCTCCGGCCCACCCAAAAACATGGTATTTCTGTAGTTCCCATAACCACGCTCATCATCAAACCCGCTTACGACGCAGCACCAGGATCTAACCCGAACAGAAATACCATGTTTTATACTACAACGCCCGGAGTCGCTGACGGGCTTCGCGCGATGCATCGGGGACGGCCCTCTGGTTCGCTGCAATACGGTAGTATTTCCTGGCTTCATCATGCTGCCTGAGCTGTTCCGAGGCCCTGCCTGCAAAAAAGGCGGCAAGCGTGTGGGTGTCCCGTTCTCTTGGATTTACAAGCTCACTTCCCAGGGCCACCGATCTGGAAAAAGATTCCAGCGAAGCGCCAAGCATGCCGGAATAGTACTGTGCCCTTCCGTACCAGTACCATATTTCAGCTTCCATGACTTTGTTTTCTGGCAGGTTGTTCTTTTGCCAGTGCTCCATCGTTTCATCAAAAAACCGCATCATCTCCTGGTATTCGTTTAATTGGGCAAGTGTACGCAGGTAAAGGCGCCTGTAGTAGGGATTATTGGGGTACCGGTCTGTGAGACCTTTGTAAAGGATCTTTGCTTTTTCAAATTCCCGTTCATAATTCAGGTAGATGGTTCCCAGGAAATAGGCGGCTTCCTGCCGGGCAAATACAGCTTTTTGTGATGCTTCAGCAAGAGTATCGATTCCGCCCTGCTTGTCGCCCTCCGGCAGAAACCACGATACCGCCCGCACCACAGGATATGCTTCAGGAATATAAGCTGAATAGTAAAGTTTCATACCTTCGGCAAAGAGATTGTCGGGCAGATCCGGGGCAACCTCAAGCAGACGCAAATGCGCCTGGTAACCTGCACGGCCAACCTGCAGGCTTCTCACCCACTCCTCGCGGTTTGAATGAAGCCGGGCAATGTAACTGGTGGATACCGCCTTTATAATCAGCGCATCCTTATGGTCCTGTTCCCGCCTCAACAGCCGTGACGCCTCAAAATCAGCTTCCATCATTTTCTCGATAAACTTTCGGTCGAGCGAGGTGTCGGCCAGGTCATCAAGTACTTCCCACCACAGTTCCATTCCCTCCCAAAGCAGCCAGATCGGGTGATCGGGATAGCTTTGCCTCCAGGGTTTCATCAAATACCAGGCACCATCGTTGTTGCGGTTGTAGAGCGAATCGATGGCCATTCGCGCATCAATTTCAAACATTTTGTCGTCAATCAGCACTTTGGTTTGTGCCTGCAACGGTACCGACTGGTATACAATCCAGAAAAATACCAACAGAAGGGTCTGCCAGTAATAATTATTTCTGTTGATCTTCGGATTGTAAAAATTTTGGCTCATACGGTCTACCTGAGATGATCTAAAAACCATCCCTCCGTCAGATCTATCACTTCAGAAAATTCGGGGGGAAAATCTGTTTCTTCAAACGGATGAGAAATCCCGAAGGTATGTCCCGTATTCTCGATAATCCTGATATCTTTCTCGTCAGACGGTGAGGCCCGGTAAAGTTTTTCGGTATCGGAGTATGGAACTGCTTCATCATCCTTACCTGCTATAAACATCGACGGGATATAAAGTTCCCTGACGCGGTTAAGTGCAATCAGTTTTTCCGCATTTTCTATGGCATCATCATAAACCACACGATCGAGTGGCAGCACCTGGCCGGTTCTGGAATTAGTGATTTCGGTATACCCTTTTTTTATCCAGTCATCTACCATTTCTTTGCCCCACCGTTTATTGTAATCGGCCACGGCAGCCCAGGTTACGAGACACTGGATTTCAGCAAATTCAGCAGCTGCAGTTACAGCAGTATGGCCACCCCTGGAGTGACCGAGAATCCCGATACGATCGGTATCCAACACCACTTTATCGCTGGAAATTTCTTTCGATTTGATTGCCGCAATTACAGAACCCACGTCTTTGAGATCCTGGCTCAGTGTTTGCCGCCGGAATCGTTCCGGTTCATCAAATTCCATCAGGTTCTTGCCCACTCCATTCAGGGAAAGATTAAAGGCAACTACTACGAAACCTGCACGCGCAAGTTCTTCATATACATCGGGAAAGGCACCCCAGTCTTTAAAGCCCTTAAAGCCGTGCAGAAACAGGATCACGGGCAGAACGGTTCCGGAGGTGGTTACCGGTGCCAATAAATCATAATGTATGGGCAGATTTTCAGTTGAAAGAATTTGTCCCATTTGTTTTGATATGCTGCTAAAACTCATGTTTCCTCTTTGTTGAAGTCTAATTTACCCAGTTTTACAAGTTTGCGAAGGTCGTTGATTTCTTTTTGTTTAAGATATCGCCAACGGCCCACACGTAAATCTTTGTCAGTAAGGCCGGCATATCGCACCCGTTTCAGTTTCATAACTTCTGCACCAAAATGTTCAACCATCCTTCTGATAAGGTGGTTCCTTCCTTCAAATACAGAAATTGTGATGGTATTCGGGTCACCGGCAAGGCGTTTTACCTGCGCTGCTTTTACAGGGCCGTCTTCCAGCACGATGCCATTCCGGTATTGGTCAAGTTCCTGGTCTGATAACGAAGGGTTGGAAGTTACTTCGTATGTTTTTTTTACTTTGTAGCTTGGATGCATCAGGCGGTGGGCCAGGTCGCCGTCGTTCGTAAGCAAAATCAGGCCCATGGTGTTGCGGTCGAGCCGCCCAACGGGATATACACGATGCCCGGTGGAGTCTTCCACTACGTCGAGAACGGTGTTTCGCTCTTTTTCATCACTGGTTGTGCTGATAGTGTCGCGGCCTTTATTCAGCAGGATATATACAAAAGGTTCCAGGGAAATCCTCTGTTTGCCTACATCCACACGGTCGCTTGCCTTCACTTTGACACCTAATTCAGTTACCACTTTACCGTTCACGCGCACTACACCAGACGAGATGTACTCATCTGCTTCGCGACGCGAACAGAATCCAGAGTGAGAAATAAATTTATTCAGACGGATTTCATCACGCAGGTAATCTTTTTGATCTACACTTCCGGGTTTTGCTGGCGAATTCTCCGAACGGTTTTTTTGTGGTGTTCCAGGACGTTTTTTCAGCTTTCCAGGTTTCGTTCGCGGGTTCAAACCCCCACTTTCCGGCTTCAGCCTGAGGCCTTCTGAATCAAGCCAAGGCTTAAGCCCTCCTTTTTTAGGCCTTGATTTAAGGCTCCCTTTTTCAGAACGCGGTTTAAAACCCTCTTTTTCAGGCTTTGATTTAAAACCTTCTTTATCAGGCCACGATTTACCCCCCCCTTTTTCAAACTTTGGTTTAGAACTTCCTTTATCAGACCGTTGTTTAAAGCCTTCTTTTTCTGCCCACGATTTAAACCCTCCTTTTTCAGATTTTGGTTTAAAGCCCCCCTTATCAGGCCGAGGTTTAAAACCCTCTTTTTCAGACTTTGGTTTAAAGCTTTCTTTTTCTGACCGCGGTTTATTGCCTTTACGGTTACCTTTATTCTGCTGCTTATTTGTTGACATACTATCAGTTTAAAAATTTTAATTGAATTATTTAAAAAAGAGTGGGGATTTCAAATTATTTCTTCATGGTTTAATCGGTAAGTATAATGACCGTTATAGAAACTTCAGAATTAATCGCTAAAAAACTGTGATTTACGGGATTTAGCAGTTGTAAAACTACCTCATCAAAATTGATATTATATTCGCTTAACCATCGTCTTTCTCAGAATCAACAACACAATCAATATGCCGTTAATACAGAACGGGGTGTCCGCATCAATGTGCGGGATGACGATTAAAACTTAATTCTCCTCTGTCTTTTCATTCACTTTTTTGGGCACTGGATCGTATCCTGAAGTACCCCAGGGATGGCATTTACCGATCCGTTTTAGGCCGAGCCAGGAGCCTTTCAGCGGTCCCCAAATCTTTATGGCCTCCAGCATATAATTGGAACAAGTTGGCATATGCCTGCAATTGGACCCTAATAAAGGTGAAATGGCAAACTGGTAAAAACGGATGATACCAATTAAGAGTACAGAAAAAAACCTGCTTAAGGCATCAGTGATCGATCTCAAATGTAGTGCCGTTTTTTTCATCTTTCAGGCGTATCCCGATTTTCTGCAAGTCGTCCCTGATTTTGTCGGATGTGGCAAAATCTTTGTTTTTCCGGGCTTCCGTTCTTATTTCAATCAACAGATTCACCAAATCTTCAGTTTTGCTGTGATCCGCTCCAGCCTCTGTATTCAGTCCGAGTATATCAAATACAAATAATTGCAATGTTTGTTTCATAAGGTGAAAAGTACTGGCAGTAATTTCACCTGTTCCAAGCTGGTTGTGGTGGATGGCATTGATTTTTGCAGCAAGGTCAAACAGGGCCGCCAGTACCTGGGCGGTGTTAAAATCGTCATCCATCGAATCGCGGCATCGCCTGCATGCGTCGATAATTTCTTTATCCGTTTCGGTGCTTTTATTATCATTTTGAAACTGCGCGTTCAGTTCACCGAGAAGCTTCAACGCATTCATCAGTCGGTGATAACCTTTCTCGGCAGCAAGCAGGGCGTCATTCGAAAAATCGATTTTGCTGCGATAATGTGATTGAAGCATAAGAAAACGGACCACCATGGGGCTGAACCCTTTTTCGAGTTTTTCATGGTTCCCGGAAAAGAGTTCTTCAAGGTTGATAAAGTTACCGGCCGACTTGCTCATCTTGGCGCCATCGATGGTAATCATGTTGTTGTGCATCCAATATTTCACCGGATCATGGCCATGGGCACTCCTGCATTGTGCAATTTCTGCCTCGTGATGCGGAAACTGGAGATCAAGCCCTCCTCCGTGGATGTCGAACTGCTTGCCGAGATATTTCAAACTCATGGCCGTACATTCCAGGTGCCATCCGGGATATCCTTCTCCCCAGGGCGAATCCCACCTCATGATGTGTTGCGGAGCGGCTTTTTTCCACAGTGCAAAATCGTGAGGGCTTCTTTTCTCATCCATCCCCTCGGTATCACGGCTGCCTGATTGCAATTCTTCAAGCACTTTTCCGGATAATTCTCCGTATGGATAATCTTTCCTGTAGGTTTCAAGATCAAAATAGATGTTTCCGTTTACATTATAAGCGTGCCCTTTTGAAAGTATTTTTTCTATTAATTTAATCTGTTCAATGATATGGCCGCTCGCGGTCGGCTCAATGTCGGGGCGCAGGCAGTTGAGGGCATCCATTCCTCTATGGTAGCTGATGGTGTATCTCTGTACCACTTCCATCGGTTCAACCTGTTCAAGCCGTGCTTTTTTCAGAATTTTGTCCTCTCCCTGTTCGGTATCTTCGTGTTCCAGGTGCCCCACGTCAGTGATGTTTCGCACATACCTCACTTTGTAGCCCTTGGCTTTCAGGTAGCGGTATATTACATCAAAAGTGACAGCTGCACGCGCATGGCCAAGGTGTGGATCTCCGTATACGGTTGGCCCGCAGACATACAATCCCACAAGTGGAGGATTCAACGGCTTAAATTCTTCTTTTTTCCTTGATAAACTGTTGTAAATCCAGAGGGGTGATTCAGAAATTTCCATGGTTTTGAGTTTAAATAGATTACATCTCCGTTTGCTGGCTGATGTAATCAATAAATCGCTGCTGGGTTTGATCCTCCCTGAATTTACCGCTGTATTCAGCAGTTATGGTACTGCTTTCTCTGTCTTTAATACCTCTCGTTGATACACAGAGGTGTTTGCTCTCAATAAAAACGGCCACATCATCGATATCCATCGCACGTTTCAGTTCCTCAGCGATCTGGAGCGTAAGCCGTTCCTGCACCTGTGGACGGCGTGAGTAGTAATCTACAATTCTATTAATTTTTGATAAGCCAATCACCTTACCCGAACTGATATAGGCAACATGTGCCTTGCCAATAAACGGAAGAAAATGGTGTTCACAAAAAGAGGTGACGTTGATATTTTTCTCAACAACCATGTCGCCGTATTCAAACTCATTATCGAACTGCCGGGCGTTTGGCTTATTTTTTGGGTCAAGCCCGTTAAAAATCTCTTTCACAAACATTTTGGCTACACGGTGTGGTGTACCTTTCAGACTCTGGTCATTTAAATCGAGTCCAAGAGCATGCATTATATGTGCAAAATGGTGCTCAATAACTTCTATTTTTTCCTGGTCGGTAAGGTCAAAAGCATCATTTCTGAGAGGGGTTTCTGCAGAAGTAGCTGTATGATTATCCCCCATTTCGTCAGCAAGGGGTTTGTCAATACTGAGTGCCGGAATATCGGTTTTGTTTTTACTCATTATGGTTAAAAATCTTTAAAAAATTCACAGATAATAAAAATACGGGTTCCCCAACCAATATCATAATTCATCGAAAACGGGATAGAAAGTAAATAATTCATCTGATGAGCTCATTTGGATGAAATAGTTGCATTTATTATTAAGTTAAGCATCGAAATATATAACCACATAATTCGGGCATCTATCAACCGGACAAATCCTTATTCATCTGTTTACAATGGTATCTGAATTTTGGAACGAAATTGAACGTTGTTTCTATGAAGCGCTTTTATTGGATGAAATCGAACAGAAATTATTTTTAAAAAGGTTAAAAAAGAGAAACCCTGAACTGGCCAAAGAAGTTCAGATGCTCATATCATCGCACTATTCAGCGGAAGAATTTCTCGATCATTCCATTCTTGAAACTGAACACCAAATTGTGCCCGGAGAAAAAGTCGGCCCGTGGAAAATCGTAAAAGAGATTGGAGAGGGTGGTATGAGCACCGTTTTTCTTGCAGAAAGGGATGACGGGAGGTATAACAGCCAGGTTGCCATAAAATTCATTTATGGCTTTGCCCCGGGACAAAGCATGCACTCAAGGCTGCAGGCCGAACAAAAAATACTCGCCCGGCTAAATCACAAGAATATTTGCAGGTTGCTTGACGCGGGAATCCATAAAAATGGCCGCCCCTATTTTATCATGGAATATATTGACGGGCTTTCAATTGACAAATGGTGCAATCGCTATCAATTAAACATCAGGGAACGGCTTAAACTGTTTATACAGGTATGTGAAGCAGTGTCCTACGCACACCAGCGGCTTATCGTTCACCGTGACCTCAAACCATCCAACATCCTTGTTGACATGGATGGCAATGTAAAGCTGCTTGATTTCGGCATTGCAAAATTGGTCACTAATGATAATGGAGACTCAGATTTATCAAAAACATTAACGGGTTTTCACATGATGACTCCAGAGTATGCAAGCCCGGAGCAGATATTGCAGAAAGATATTACAACCGCCACGGATGTTTATGGGTTGGGATTGTTGCTTTGCGCACTTCTTACAGGTTCTATTCCTTATAATTTGCAGGAAAAAACCCCTTTACAAGTGGGGAAAATTATTACTGAACAGGAGCCTGAAAAACCAAGTTTGTTAATTACAAGACCGATGGAATCAGGTAAATCTTTGATTTCATTTATTGGCCACGCAAATACACTTCAACAGGTTCGAAAACAGTTAAAAGGCGACCTCGACAACATCATACTGAAAGCACTCCGGAAAGACCCCTCACGCCGGTACAGTTCAGCAGAACAGTTTTTGCAGGATATTCATCATTACCTCGAAAAGAAGCCTGTATCGGCACGTCCCGAAAGCAGGCTCTATCGTATCAACAAATTTATACAACGCCATTCTGTTTCTGTCTCTGCAGCAGCACTCATATTTATCATATTGGCAGCTTCATCCACAATTTCTCTGCGCCAGGCACGGATAGCCGAATCGCAGCGAATTATTGCCGAACACCGTTTCGAAGATGTAAGGCAGCTTGCCAACACACTGATATTTGACGTACATGATTCCATTTCAAATTTACCGGGTTCTACCGCCGCAAGAGAAATGATTGTCGAAAAAGCACTTGCTTATCTTGACGAACTATCAAACAGTAAGAGCAATGATGTAAACCTGATGCTTGAACTGGCTGAAGCGTACAGAAAAGTGGGTCATGTCCAGGGTAATCCCACGAATGCCAACCTGGGTCGGCGAGAGGATGCAATTGAAAGTTATGGCAAGGGGCTTATACTTATTGATGAAATTATTCATTTGGCTCCGGAAAATAGTAACGCACGAATTCTTTACGCCGAAATCTCAGAAAACATGGCTGAATTACTCGCAATGATGGGGAATCTGGATGAAGCTGATGAAAAAATGAATGAAATTAACTCAATATACTACGATTTAATCACCGACTTTCCCGAAGATGATGCTCAACAGTTTCTTTATGCCAGGTCGTTGCTGAAATGGGGTGATATTACCGGAAATCCAAATTTTACGAATCTTGGGAACATTGAGGAAGCTTTCAGGAAATATGAAGAGGCAGAAAAAATTCTAAGCAACTTATACACCAAGGAACCGCAAAATATAAAATACATCCGGTTTCGTGGACTTATTTATGAACGTCTCGGAACACTTTTCGAAAACCGTGAACATCTGAATGAAGCGTTATGGGCCTATGAAATATCAATGGAAATGAGAAATAAATTTGTCCGGTACGATCCATTAAATACGGATGCCATTCGGGATGAAGCAATAGCCTATGAAAAGCTGGGTAATATTCAGAAAGCCACCGGGAACCTCTCCCAGGCAATGGTCAACTACACACGTTCATTCGAGATTTTTTCCTGGCTTGCAAGTGCAGACCCCAGAAATGTGCAGGCCAGGCAATCGGTTGCAATCAGCCATATTCACCTGGGCGATTTATTCTACCATACGGAAAGCAACCACCTCAACGAACCCGAAAATGCACTGGATCATTTCAAAAAATCACAGCTAATTCTGAATGAAATCCTTCTATCTGATTCAGCCAGTGTTCGAACGCGACAATTATTCGATATAGCCAGCCGTAGATTAGAGCAATTCAGTGCCGGCACCATGTAAAGTGATTTTACCCATTTACCGTCAAAAAAATATATTTGCTCTAATCAATTACTGAAATTATTATTCCGGTAAAATTTCCATCCACCCACTCCCTGATATGAATTCAGAAAAATGGCAAAAAATTGAACCCCTCTTTCATGAAGCCATTGGACTTTCAGGCGAAGATTTATCCCGCTACCTTGAAAAAATTGAAGGGCAGGATCCGGAAACAGCCGGTGAATTAAAAAATCTTCTCGATTCTCATTTCGAAGCCGAAAGCTTTCTTGTAGAAGATTCAATCAGTGATGGAATTGCAACACCCGGGGAAATGGTTGGTCCCTGGAAAATTGTCAGGGAAATTGGCCATGGAGGCATGAGCACGGTTTACCTTGCCGAACGGGCTGACGGCCAGTTCGAAAGAGAGGTTGCTATTAAATTCTTGCATGGAATTATGCCGGGAAAAAAAATGCATAGCCGCCTGCTGGCCGAACAGAGAATTCTTGCAAAACTCGAACACAAAAATATAGCACGGTTATTTGATACGGGCCTTACCGATAACCGGCGCCCTTATTTTATTCTGGAGTATGTAGACGGAGAACCGCTTCATACCTATTGTTCTTCCAATAAACTTACAGTTCAGCAAAAATTAAAGATATTTGAGCAAATCTGTGAAGCTGTTCAATTTGCTCATCAGCGCCTGATCGTACACCGCGACCTCAAACCAAGCAATATCCTGGTTAAGAATGATGGGACGGTGAAACTTCTTGATTTCGGTATTGCAAAAATCCTTGAGGAAGACACAGCCGGTGCGATACCGTTAACCCAGACCGGTTTTCACGTGATGACCCCTGAATATGCGAGCCCGGAACAGGTTAACGGTGAAAATATTACAACCGCAACCGATGTCTATGCACTTGGGTTACTGCTCTGCCAAATACTCACCGGACACCTGCCTTATGATGTATCACAAAAAAATCCGCTTGAAATCGGCCGTATCATTAATGCTGCACAACCTACCAGGCCAAGTCATCTATTGACTCAGAAAGCAGCTGAAACCGGAAATGATGATTTTCCAACCTATGACCTGAACCTGAAATCACTTAGAAGAGAACTGAAGGGCGATCTCGACAATATTGTTTTAAAAGCACTCAGAAAGGAGCCTGAACGCAGGTATAACTCTGCCGAGCAGTTACTGAACGATCTGCAGAATTATCAGAAAAACCTGCCTGTGAGCGCCCGCCCTGAAACTTCCGGTTACAGGGCAAAAAAATTCATTCAAAGGCATCGTGTAGGATTTGTTGCATCCCTGATAGTACTAATAAGCCTCATCACGACTGCAGCAGTATCCATTTGGCAGGCTGAGCAGGCCCGTGCAGAGCGCGACCGCACCATACAAATCAATGAATTCCTGCAAACAATACTAACCGAGGCTGATCCCTATGCGGCAGGTGCAGACGCAACCGTTCGCGATGTACTCCGGAAAGCCGGCGAACTGGTGAGTGAACGTTTTCCAAACCAACCCGAACTCGAAGCACCGCTTCGGTATACCATCGGGTACACGCAGCTTGGCTTAATGGAACTGGACGATTCCTATACAAACCTTAAAATTTCTGAGCAGTTGTATGAAACACTATACGGAAAAACGGATAGCCGGACTCTTACATCCAGCGCTTATCTATCCTGGCTTGAATTTCGCCGCGGCAACTATGATATGGCCATACAAGGATATACGAAAATAATAGCCCTTTTTAACAACATAACACCATGGGATACAAGGGCTACTATTCTTAATGATTATGCCGTAATTCTTCTTGAATTGGAAAGATACGATGAAGCGTTGGAATTACAGCAAACTGTGCTTGATCTTTGGGTCGATAATGACCCCAACCGTCCCGAAGTGGCGATTATTCAAAACAATCTGGCTCAAACTTATCATGGGCTTGAAAATTATGAACGGGCTGAAGAAAATTACCGTGCTGCGCTATCAATGCTCAGAGAGTTTTTTCCGGATGGTTTACATCCCGATATATCCTCTACAATAAATAACCTTGGGGTATTACTCAGAGACCAGGGCAATTATGAAGAAGCCATCAACTACTATAGAGAAGCACTTGATATTCGCCGGGCAACACTTGGCGAATATCATCCAATTACCGCATTCAGCCATCTGAACCTGTCAAGAATACTGCTCGACCTGGACCGGGTTGACGAAGCCCGGCCCCACTCACAGATAGCTGTTGATATTATGGGCGAGGTACTGAACAATACCCACCTCCACCTGTTGGTGGCGCGTTCAACCCTTGCAAGAATTTACACCGTCGATGGCCGAATTGATGAAGCTGAAACCATTTTAAACGATGTAGTTTCCATTATGGATGAGGAATTCGTCCCAGAATGGATTATCGAACAAGCTCAGCAATGGCTAAGTGAAGCCCGTGAGCTGAATCAACGCAAACTCGATTAAATGAATCATCATAGAATGCCACCAAACTTCCCAACCCGGCACTATACCCTATGAATATTTGACTCATTGTTACGCTGTCACATCGTTTTTTGCCGTCGCGCCGTCGCGTGCTTTACTCAATACCCCGGAGTCAATGGATCGACAGGATACCAGTAGCCATTCAGCTCTTTATTGGGATCAAACCATGGGTCATCTGTTCCATAATAATTGCCATAACCGTCGGTATAATTGTACCGGTAATGTCCCTCTACCTTTCTTTGGTAACCGGTATATGGGTCATCAAAGGTAGTGTAACCTGTGATCGTGTCCAGGAAATAATCATTGGCTGAATATCCTCCATAATGGGAATTATAACTCCCCGTATCCCAGGACCCAAAGAAATTGTCATACCAATTATTGTTATATACCTCATTATAAATTGGTTGCATAGAAAAGCTTGCGTCGTATGGAGGACAATAATAGTTATACCTGTAATTGGTTAAGCTTGATGGTTGATGTTGGTGTTGCTGCCGGTTCAGGGCTTCCATCTGAACGTGGTGAACCCTGCGTTCATACATGCCGTTTCGGTTGTAAGTAGTGGAGATCCGGGAGTCCAGCCTGATGGTTTCTTCAAAAAGATGAACAGGGCTGGTCACAAGTTTTACAGTAATCACACCCGTATTGTTGAGATAGGGATTTACTGCATGTGCAACGTAAGCTACACCACGATAACGTTGGTCTTCAAACCAACCGGAAAACGGAACTTCGAGTGCTTCCATTTCTATTCCCTGCGCTCTCATCATCGATGCAGTTTTTCGAAACTGTGAATCACTGGACAACATTCTGCTCTGCTGCAAATTGCCGATCATTACCTGATCGAGCTCAAACCGTATAGCCTCTTGCACCACATGCCTCCAGGTTTCCTCAAAACCGATACCGATTTGAGGTGAATAAAAAGCACTGTTCACTGCCCGGATAAGCTGCCCCTGTGGACCCAGAAGGTCGACGTGGTATCGTTCATACAACCCCGTTTGAATATTTAATGCAATATCCTGCTCAAAAATCCAGCCTTTGGGGATCATCATCGTGCCGAGCTGCATTCCAAGGGATTTATCCCATAATTGAATGGATTCAAACTCTACCTGTTCAATATTACCGGCTTCCTGTTCTAAATATTCAGGAGGGGGCAAGGCACACCATATTTCGTTTTCATCAAAATCATGAACGTTCTGATTGTATGCAGTAACTGCTATAATTAACGATATTACAACACTAAGTATAAAAGAACCCTGCTTGTTCTGTAAGAGATATTTTAAGTTTTCCATAATTTATATCCTCGCTTTTTTTAATTTTTTGGTTTACACCATTTATTAAGCTATTCAATACTTATCAGTATCATTCTGAATCACCCGGGCTGATCACTATTGTTGAACACTTTCGTTATTTGGTTTTTATGGATATTTTTAAAACCTTTTACCGAAATACCACGTAATACCAATACCCACATCAAACACCGTTACATCCTGCTCCTGTTCGAATTGCATGGGAAATCCTTCAAATTCAAGTTCATAATCACCTCCGTAATGAAACCTTGCATGCAGTGTGGCTGCAAACCATGGTTGAAAGAAATAACGAAAACCGCCTCCTCCAACCAGTGAGATTCCACTCATTTCCAGCTCACCTTCAACACGCAGGCCAATGGCAGCATGTTCGTAAAAGATCCTGTCAACATTCATATAAGCCGCATTCAGCTGCACATCCAGAAATGGCCTGATTTTACTGAGCGTTGCTCCAAAGTTGTACCGGAACCCGGCTCCGACCTGAGTATGATTATAGGAATTCCAGTCGCCGCTCATATTGTAATCACTGTACGAAAGTTGAAGGAATACCTCCATTCGCTGGTTAAAACCGTAACCTGTGGATAACTGTAAACCCCATCCATTCGGATCATAATCACGGATTCCCTGCAAGAAGTCACTTGAAGTGCTCCACTGGCCATAATGAAGATTGAAATTTGCATAAAACCCGCTCACATCCGACTGAATATCCTGTGCCAAATTTTTTATTGGTGATACCAAAACTACTGCTACTGCAATACATGCTGAAAGAAAGATATTTGCTGACGTTTTCATATGAATGTTCTGTTTATTAGTTGATGCTATTTTTTATTCAAATCCAAGTGTTACACGCCCGGATGTAATTCTAAGCCTGCTCAGTGTTGTTCCCCTTGTGAAGGTCACTACTTCACCGCCCCTGTCGCTGTATTCGGGGTATGTTATCGGAAGCCAGCTTCCATCCACTGCCTGCACTTCATCAAATGTGACTGCAAGAAAAGCCCTGCCGCGCCGGGTGCCATCACCTGCTGTTGAATTTTGCACCCTGCCACGAACCCTGGCTCCCGCATCAATTATTTTGTAGCCATCGGCATACACTGCCTGGGTTACAGACAGGTAGAAGCTGTCGCCGCTTCTGTGTGTATTGGTCGATACATTCTCGTTGAATTGTGCGCTTACGCTTGCATTAGTCACATTAACCTGAACCGACCGGGTTGAAGTTTGGCCTGATGTGGTATTCTCCTGCGTATTCCGTTCTGCTATTATTTCATCTTGACGATTTCCGGACTCCACACGATCATTACTTTCGTTTTCATCCGCACCGGTATCATTTGAACTTCGGTTATTGGTTGATGGTGTTCGTTCTTCCGAATTATCCTCCTGTCCTGAATCCCTTCCGGTTGTTCCACCGGAATTCTCCTGGTCTACGGAACCTACAGAACCACGGCCATCAGAATTGGGCGATTCAGTACGATTTCCCCGTTGCTGATTTACAACAATAGGCGGCGGTGCAGAATAATCTTCCGTTTGATTCCCCCGATTTTGTACAGTTGGGTTCTGTCCCGGAGTATTTACCCTTGCCTGGCCTCCCGGTGCAATCAATTCAGTGGTTCTGTCCTGCTGAACCGGCTCGAGCAATGCCATTTCATCCTGCTGATTTTCCACTACACGTTCCGGGATGGAACCATTCGATGAACCAGACAACATCCCAGCAAGAAGCATAATAATTAGTGCAATCCCGATTGCCCCGCCAATGATCTGCCCTTCCGTAGTTTTAAAAAATTCTATGACTTTAGGGCTGTATGTGTGGTAAATCGTTTTTGCGGCTGTCTTATATTCGTCCAGGTTTTTATTGAATACAAAAATTGGTTTTGATTTTGTTTCAGGAGTTTCTGCCACAAGTTTCTGATTGGAAAGCAGGGCTGTAGAGACTTTTCCTGAATGTTGGAGTTTGGCAAGTTCTTCAATCACTTCCCTTGCTGATGCATACCTTTTCGACTGGCTTTTATGCATCATCCGGCTGATGATATTTTCAAGCTTGCTGCTTCTCCCGATGAAACTCACCCGAGCAGAAGAAAATGAAAATTTTCCTTTCAAGATCAGTTCTATAATATCAGTATCACCATCAGCTTCGAAAGGGAGTTTACCTGTGTACATTTCGTATGCCAACACTCCAACAGAATAGATATCAGCCATTACAGATGGCTTGCTTCCGGTGAGAAGTTCGGGAGCCATGTATTCCAGGGTGCCAATTACCCTGTTCATACGGGTAATCCGGGCACTGTTTTCAAACCTTGCAACACCAAAATCCATAAGTTTCACA
This sequence comes from Balneolaceae bacterium, assembly GCA_007694095.1. Classification (GTDB taxonomy): domain Bacteria; phylum Bacteroidota; class Rhodothermia; order Balneolales; family Balneolaceae; genus Rhodohalobacter. The sequence continues at coordinate 17,761 of RECI01000126.1, forward strand.
TAACCCGAGCGGTTGATCATAACATTGCCGGGTTTGATATCTCGGTGGAGAATTTCATTATGATGAGCTTCTTCAAGCCCTTCAAGAAGCTGAATCAATATTTTTACACATTCCTGTTCAGGCAATTGTTTGTGTGTCTCTAAAACCTGTTCAAGTGTTTTGCCATTTACAAACTCCATCACAAGGCAGTGAAGATTCTCTTCTGAGAAAAAATTATATAATGTTGCGATATTCGGATGCGACAGCCTTGCGGTAACATGAGCCTCATTTCTGAATCGTTTTAGCAAATCAGGCTGATGAAGCATCTCCGGATGCAGCATTTTAATGGCTACCATCCGTTCGAGGTTCAGGTCCCTGGCGCGGTAAACCACACCCATACCGCCTTCACCAAGAAGCTCCTCGATTTGATAATTTTTTAGTTTTCGGCCTATCATAATTCAACGGTTATTGCCCGGGTAGGCAGGTTATTATCCCGGACCTCTTTGCGTGCTTCCACTAACAGAATGGTAAAATTATCGTGAGCCCCGCGGTCCAGGACAGATGCAGAAAGTTTTTGTGAAATGTTCCCAAGGTCGTCCCCGGCAAGAAAGCCGGCCAGTTCCTGTGTAGAGAAATATTCATACAACCCGTCACTGCACAAAAGTAACTTGTCACCTTCTTCAAACCGGTGTTCGGAAAGAAAAACATCACATGAACGTTTCTTTGCAGTGCCGAGAGACTTGGTCAGAATATTTCCATCAGGGTGATTTCGTGCTTCGAATGGTGTAATTTCTCCAGAATTGAGAAGCTGCTGTACGTATGTATGGTCTTCGGAAAGCTGGATTGCCCTCCCCTTTTTGTATAGATATGCCCGGCTATCTCCGATATGCAGAATATAAATATGGTCGTGTATGATTGCTGCTGCCGTACACGTGGTACCCATTCCCCGCAGTTTTTTATCCTGTGATGCAAGTTGCCAAATCTCCTCATTTGCCTTTTCACCGGCCAGTTGAAGTGCTTTTAGGGGTTTGCGATGGCTGTTATAATACACCTCTGAAATGGTTTCTATAGCAATTGAGGAGGCCAGTTCGCCAGAAGCGTGCCCCCCCATGCCATCCGCTACAATTGCCAGGAATCCCATGTTCTGCCGGGTTTTCTGATCTGCCGGCCGGATAAATCGAACAGCATCTTCATTATGAGCCCGTGAATTACCCGTATCTGTCACTGCCACAGCATTGTAATCTCTTGCAATTTGATTCGGGTTGAATTTGCCGTTCGATTTTTTTCTCCAGAACATTGGATTAATTATTTAATAATTCAAAATTAGTTCACAACAGATCTTCTGGCCGGCCCCATCAATTCGAGGCCATACTTAATCGGCACTGCAAAACCCATCGTTCCTGTTGGAACGTAAGCAGCGTAAATCCCGATTACATTGCCATCTCTGTCAAAAACCGGACCTCCACTATTACCCGGGCCGGGTGTGCTGCCGGAAAGCTGGTAATAATCTCCCATTACACTAAAGTATCCCTGCACCAAATCATCCTGTGTTCGGGCAGTAGCTGCGATTACCCGGCCAATTGCACCTGTATTTACTGTTGGGCTGGGTATTGTCAGAAGCCTGGTAGCACGATTGAAATAATCGGCGGATGCACGGCCAACAACCACATCGGGAGCCAAAGAGGGATAACCCATAATCATGATTTGTTTCCCTGGTTCAACTTCGGCAGTAGCATCTTTCATGGTCACATGATCAAGCTCACCGGGCACGGTTACTTTTATCATCGCTACATCATGAGTATTGCTGATCCTCACAACATTTGCCGGTGTTCTCAAATCACTGTTAGGGAATGATACATCGAGATACATATTCTGGCCTTCTAATACTTTACCTGTGAGTGGCCGCCGTCCAAGCATTTCGCTGTTATAAGGCACCCAATTTTGAGGTGGAACAGCAACCTCTTCCGCAAGTGTCCACTCACCATTCACAAATCGTATCATTCTTCCGTTGTAAGCATCTTGCGGAAATGTGTAACTGGTCTGCCAGCCGGCAACAACATGCCTGTTTGTTAGAATAAACCCGGTATTGTCTACTACAAATCCGGTGCCACCACCACCGCCAAGCGCAATGGGTGAACCGTTTTGTACGTTTCTTCCAAGTCCGAGCACCGGTTCAATTTCACCTGATTCATTTTCTATATAAAGTGCTACCGTTCTTTGCTGTCCGGTGTTGGGATCATCAATCACCATATACTCGTGATAAACATCATCACCGGTGGTAGTGTGGATTAGTTTGTAGCCAACCTCTATATATACAACTGCATCCACATTGGATCTTGCAATGGCTTGTGTATCGAAAGCATCTATCCTGACCTCCTGATGTTGTTCTATTACTTCAGTATTGTGTATTACGGTTTGTTCTGTCTTGAACAACTGATCCTTAAATGTAAATCCAAGCGCTGTTAAAACAATCAGTACCGCAGCGGCAGCGGCTACCATAGTTCGGGCTGAACGTTTTCTTTCAGACGTAATAGCACGCTCGAATGTCTGCTTGCCAATGGATTCTTTCACTGGCCCCTTTTCCATTTCTTTCTGACCATCTGAATCTTCACTTTCGCCTGCAGTATCCAGCTCTACCGTTGGTTTGGAGGCTGCCACATTCATCAGGCGGGTAGCCGCAGCACCTGCCGGCCGGGGATCGAGGTCAAATACAAATTCTGGCCCTTTTAATCCAAGTTTTACCTTGTCACCAGCAGAAATCTGTTTACGGCCTTCCACCTTTTCATCATTCAGGTAGAGCCCGTTCAGGCTGCCCAGGTCTTCGAGATAAAATTCCAGGGGCTTTTCACCTTTTACAATTTTGGCGTGCTGTCGGCTCACCATCGAGTCTTTCTCGGGGTCGAAATACACATTGTTTGCTTCCTCCCGTCCAAATGTTAATTCTTTGTGTTTGCCAAAATCGAACGTCTCATGCTGATTGGCCTTGCTTCCCGAAAGATGCTTAATCACAAAATGCTTAACAGTGTTTTTTTCATTTTTCATGATTTTGATTGTTTGGTTGATGTTTGTAAATCAGGTAATTCATTCTATAACTATCGGTACATGCAACATTCAGCCAGAAAAGAGATCATAGCCTGTTAATTTTTTTAACCAGGCATTAGAAATACTTCATGCGGCTTTCTTATATACAACCTATGGCCGAATCAAATAATTGATGTACCCGTATCTCTGAGGTTCTCTCTGATTAGTATATATTTGGGCAGAGGAAACATTGGGCAGGACCAGGTATTCAGTATCTCAGAATACGGGTTCAAATGTTATTCTGTTTGGCAGTATGTTTTGTAAAACGGGTTATTTTGGCTGGAAACGCTTCGATAGGGGCTGAAAAAAATCAATCAATATGAACTGAATTTTTTATTGCCACAGAAGGCGCAGAGAATCACAGAAAACCTCTCTGTGAAAATCTGAGCCATCTTTGGCAATTCATTACGGTTATATACCGTATTTGATTTAAGCAGCAGGGTTTCCTTTATGTTTTTAATCAAACACCCAGATTGCACTTAAACTGTGTTCACGATTCGTCCCATTGGTAATCGCATTTCCCTGGATCACACCGTTTGTATCCATCAGGTAAAGATTTGTTGTTCCGCCAAGTGGCGCCTGGAATAAGATATGGTTGCCATCGGGAGACCATGCAGGCATCTCGGCCCGAATACCGTAATTTCCACCTGCCTCAGTCAAATTCTTGATACCACTGCCGTCTATATTAACGATAAATATTTGGTAAGGGTCACCTGAGCCGTCGATCATCCGTTGAAATGCAATACGGGTTCCGTCGGGCGACCACCTTGGCCAGGTATTATTTTCCCTTGCAGCAGGTTCAACGATTGTTCTTCTTTCAGTGCCGTCGATATTCATTATTTCAATAGAAAATGCGTTATTCCCATCGATGGTTCTGAGTCCTAAATAAACCAGGCTTTTTCCGTCAGGAGACCAAAAAGGGAAATACTGGTGACTTAACGGACTTGTGATCATCCGGTTATTCGAACCGTCAGCATCCATGATATAAAGACTGAATGTTCCATTCGATACTGTGTTTCGTGCATGATAGACTATACTGTTACCATCGGGAGACCAGCCCGGCCCTCCATGATTTACCTCCGGATTGTTTGTCAGGTTACTTAATCCGCTTCCGTCAGCATTCATGATCCATATCTGGCGATTTTCATTATCTTCATTTCCCTTTTTTAGAAAAATAATTTTCGACCCATCAGGTGAAACGGACAGATGCGCTGCATGTTCAAGCAGAATATCACTGGTACGCTTTTGATTTCCACCATTCGTATCCATCGAATAAATCTGATATCCTTCATCTTCAACTGAATATCTCAGAAATACGATTTTTCCTTTCAGTGATTCATTCAGGGCAAACTGGTCATTAGTATGGGGCAGTGTATGATTGTCATCATTTAAAATGAACTCCTCTGAAAGATGAAATGCCATCGTTTTTGTGATAGCGGTAGTTGCGATCAAACAGACAGCAAACATAAAAAGAGTAATTAAGTCGTAAATATTTTTTGTTTTATGTTTCATTGTTTTTTTCTGTTAAAAGGTTCAATCCCAACCGGCAGTACGTAATTTCTTTATATGCAATAAAGAAGTGAAAAAAAGATCATACACCATGAGATCTGCCAGCTTATTCCGGGATTCAGCCGGCAGGGTGGTATGATCTCTTTCGAATAGCTAATTCCGGGTAAATGGCGACCATGATGGATTAATATGGTGCTGGCTGTTTTCGCCATTCGTGATACGCCCTCCCTGGATTTCACCATTCTTATTCATGATAAACAAGTTTAGAGCCGTACCACCTGATGCATGAAAAGCAATTTGGTTTCCATCCGGAGACCATGCTGGCCAATTACTTCCAAGATTCGGGTTGCCACCTTCTGCCGTTATGTTCCTCACATTACTTCCGTCCGGGTTCATAAGATGAATTTGGGCACCAATACCTGCACCTATTTCAGAACGATGAAATGCAATCTGATCACCATTTGGCGACCAATTTGGTGTTGTAACAATGAAACCTTCATCCTCCAAAAGGATTGTCCGGCCCGATCCGTCTGTGTTTACTTTGGCAATCGAAAATATATTACCACCTGAAGGGTTAGGCCTGACTGAATTAAAGACCAATTCGTTTCCATCCGGAGACCAGGATGGTGAAGCATCCGTAACATCAGGATCATTCGTAATATTTATAAGATTCGATCCATCGGCATCCATTATGTGAATGTCATTTCTTGCACCACTTCCTGGATCACTTACAGAAAGTGCAATTTTACTTCCGTCTGGCGACCATACCGCACCAAAATGTACTATATCCGGATTATTGGTAAGATTCTGAAGCCCGGTACCATCCGAATTTTGAACCCACACTTGTGATTGTGATCCTCCTTCTGAACCGCTGAACAAAACTTTCAAGCCATCCGGAGATGCAACCGGAGCTGCATTGCTTGATAAAATCATATCAGAAACCAATCGCATATTACTACCGTCCGGGCTTATAGAGTAGATCTGGTATTCGAATTGCACACCGGTACTGCGCATAAACAGTATTTTATCCCTGAAAATAGCTGAACAGGTGATTTCGAATGTAATTGTGCGGATTTCGTTGTCTCCAAGTGTGAATGCCTGAGACGGAGTGCCATCCAGTGTACAATGACCTGGTATTCCAGAGATTGTGACAATTTTGCTGCCTGTTCTTACCTGGTTAAAAGAAACAGTGCCATTAGGTCCGATTTCCCTGGTTTCACCACCCTGAATACTTACACTGTACCCATCGGGATCGTCGTCATCACCAGTGGTTACCACCTCAACTTCTATTATCCCGAAAACCGGGTCCGGCTGAGGTTCCGGTTCATTGCCAGTGGAGCTGTCGCTGCAAGCCGCAAATATGAAAAGTATAACAATCCAGTATAAGCCGGCCAGCAAGCCTGGCAATCCTGTTTGAAACCTGCAATATTTATTGTTGAATTGAGATCTTTTTCTATCCATGATAATCAGAATTTTTTTGTTTCTTACAGACCAATGAAATGGCCTTTTTCCGATATGCAATTTCTACTCCTGAAAAAGCTCATCATTTTTTTACTACATCTATCATTTTTCATGGATGGTGATTGAATTGTTCGTGAATTGGCAATGAAGATGCAGGAATTGAATTGAGAGGCGCTCTCAGTATTTGAGATACTTCACTGGTGATATTACCAGCTTTGGATTGTTCACGATAAAGAAAGGATAGATTATGGCAGTAAAACCTTTGTGAAAATCCGTGTAATCCGTGGCAATAAGAAAATAAGTCTAAGTTGAGTGATCCTTAAATACTAGATGAGTAAATAAAACGGAAATCTACTGAAAAAAATCGCCTGCAGCGGTCAAACTGCAGGCGAACTTTCTGTTAGCATCTATTTCTCTTTAAAATGGGAAGAGAAAAACCCCTCTGTTCCGCTTTGATGATTTGTAACCAAAAGTTTTATTTGCCGAAATAATAACGGAATCCCGCAGCCCCTGTACAGCTGAAATAAAAATCAGGGTCTACTTCCACATATGGAACAGTTTCAAGAAAGATATCTATTGGGACATCCAGAAAATTCATGGACATGCCTACTTTGTTGAACTGTCAACGTAAATAAGAATACAACAGGAACAACAATCCATGTTTTCATTAATATTATCCTCCGTTAGGAAATTAATTTTTATCGATGCAAACTTTTTTTCTTCAAGCCCCATCATCTAATCCATGCACCATAAAACACGAAAAAAGCTCATCATACACTAAATTCATTCCTGAATTTTTTCTCTAATTTTATCAATAAGTTGGAGATTCTCATGTATCACTTCTGTATTCATCCGGAGAAAAAAATTTTCGATTACCACAAGATTTTTCATCAATAATTCTATTTCGTTTGATTGTCTGTTCCTACTTTGTATGTCATGAGATGTGAGCAACAAACCCATTCTCAATGAATTTGCAAGCATTTGTACATAGATTCTACTATGCTCCTGATTGGCAGGCAATTCCATGGGCAGAATGTTTGCAATATCCAGGTTAACAATTCCATGTTGGGCAATTTGAATTGCCACCATAAAAGCATGGTGCATGTAATAGTTTGGATCGGTACCTAAGAGTACATTTGTTAATATGCCAGGATCTATTTTATGTTCTGAAGCAGATTCAGTTGTTGCGTCAGCCATCCAGCCAAGCCAAAGCCAGGAAAGCGCAATTTGGTTGAGCTGATCGCCTATGCTTATAAACCAGGAATAGCGGTTCTTCACCGTTTCCGGTAATTCAAGATTATTTAAGTGAGATTGATGTCCAATTTCCCAAAAAGGATTCCCAATGGACAAAATTCCAATCTGAGTTTTATCTCTTGAATCGGCCACAGTTTTCCCGTCCGTCAGGCCATTCACATTCTCTCTGAATGTATGCTGAGCTATGAGCATTGCTTTGTATTTTTGAACAGAAAAAGCTGCTCCATTTCCTGAAA
>RECI01000078.1 GCA_007694095.1 Balneolaceae bacterium
TTTCACTTTTCACTTTTCACTTTTCACTTTTCACTTAATAATCTATTACATTTGTAGCAGGACTGATCAAATAAATGATCATTGATTAGGATAAAAAATTTATGAGAAATGATGATGTAATTAAGAGCATCCGCTTCATTCTTGATGTAAATGATGCTGCAATCGCCGAAATTTTGAAGCTGGGAGGCTATAATCCGTCAAGGGATGAGGTGGCTTATATTTTTGAAGAACCAGCTGAAAATAAAGAAAAAGTGGATATAACGCATACAATAACAGCTCATTTCCTTGATGGATTGATTATTCACAAAAGAGGAAAAGACGATAAGTATCCTCCGCGTCCGATTACTGTACCCGTAAACAATAATACTGTCCTGAAAAAACTGAGAGTCGCCTTTCAATTGCGTGATGAAGATATTATTCAGATTCTTAAAGAGACTGGATTTAACATCTCAAAAAATGAATTGAGTGCCCTATTCCGTGACAATAAGCACAGAAACTTTAAAATTTGTGGCGACCAGTTGCTGCGCTATTTTTTAAAGGGATTGGCAATGAGAGAGCGCAAACGTATATAAGCAGGCTATGTTGATGTGTGAAAGTACGTTGTGAATAATACCTGATAAGTGATGATTTGCCACAGAGGATACAGATTTTCACAGATGTTATTCTGTGTTAATCTGTGCCATCTGTGGCAATAAAATCAGGATTCTGTAAATTCAGTGATTGGCGTGAGTTCTACTTTACGAAACTCCATCTCGGCTCCTTCTGCCTGGAGTGCAATTTGTCCCCGGGAGGCGGTAGCATCATAGCCATGGTTTACAAATACACCGTTCACCCACACTTTTATTGAGTTCCCCAGCACCTCAACAACCATGTTGTTCCACTCACCAACCGGGTTTTCAGCCCCATCAACAAGTTTCAGGATTCTTCGTGCTTCGCCTTCACGAATACCCCAGTTTTCTTCAGGGCCTCTGCGTTCTACCATATCAGGAACACTGATATCCTCAACAATTACCCAGAAATCCCCGGCATTTTCGTGCATCATCTGCACTTCAATGGATTGCGGAAACATGTTATACAAAGCGCGCGGAGTGGATGCATGTATCAAGACCCCGCCATTGCCGGGTTCTCCCGGAAAGCGGTAATCAATTTCGAGACGATAATTCTCAAAAACATCATCGGTAATCAGGTGTCCCAGGGGCCTGCCAAGTGTTACAAGAACACCATCGCGAACCAAAAAAGGATTTATTGCATCCGGATCGTCGTCCATAGCAGGAACATCCACATGCCAGCCTGAAAGATCTTCACCATTAAAAAGGCTTATTGTTTCGGGTTCAGAGGTACTGCATGAGTTAAATACAAAAAATATTACAAGAGGTATCGAAATTCGCTTCATGATATTTATCACCGGCTTCATCATTTAGAGTTTAATAGTTTACTTTTTGCCTAAAATTGTTAAAAAATTCCGACTCCCAGGTACCAGATCCCAAACACTTATGTTTAAAAAGTAACAACTGTATTTTAGATATCCGGTATGGAATTTGAGTTTTGGAATTTCATTAACACATTCAGAAAATGAACCGGCTTATCCGGGTCAGGTTAAAACACAGAGTATGTTTTAATAAATGAAGATAAATATCTTTTTCATTTATTCGTGGATAAGGAATAAAAAAGGTTTAATGTTTCGTTTTGTTGTTTTGGGTTGTTGCTTGCTGGACACAGGATACAATATCAACTGTATCAAACTCTGGAATCTGAATAAGTACCTGATTATTGATTCGGATCTGCAGGCAACCCAAGCCTTCTGAAAAAATCCTCCGGTGCTTCACGAATTCGTACTGTATCATCGAACTCAAAGCCCAGTTCTTCATAAAGGGCACGGCGCCCGGCTATATCGTCCACCAGTTCCTGGTAAGCAATCTGTCCAACCCGCACTGCCACTCTTCGTGGTACTACAACCACCCCGTCGGCATCGGCTACAATTACGTCACCTGGGTAAACAGTAACACCGCCCACTACAACCGGGCGCTGAACATCCAATATCTCATTTCGGCCAATACGCTCTCCCCGGCCGCGATCATAATAGTTTGTATATACCGGATTACGCTGCAGAATAATTTCATCTATATCCCGAACACCTCCTTTTGAAACCAGGCCAACCATGCCCCGGTTTGTCCATTCCATGATATTCTTGGAACCGGTTGACCCTGCATCATTTACACCTTCATTATCGATTACCAGAACGGTACCCGGTTTAATGTAATCGTGGAAGGGTTCCGGTGACAACTGGTTGTACCACATTCCACGCCATTGGCGGTAAACATTATAATTGGCCGGATCTGTGAGGTCGGCTCCAGGATGTTTCGGGCGATTGGTTGGACCATAACGTACCGTTACAGCTATACCTGAAATTCTGTGGCTCATTCTCTGTACATCTTTCCATAGAGGCGCCATGGTTGGATCCATCACTCCAACATCGATATAACCAACCGTCGCAAGGCCGTCCACTACATCGGCAACCCTGGCACCGTCATAAAGCTCAATTAAAATTTCATCAGATATCTCTCCTGCATCCTGTGCAAACAGGTTTTTTTCTATGATAGTGGATATTGAAATGATCAGTGTAAACAGAAAAATCAGTGATGTTTTCATTTTTAAGTGGTTTAATGAAATGTTATTCTATTTATATGTGGATTCCTGATTTGGGTAAAACTCAATATTCAATTGATATTAATAATTTCAGCCAATGAATATATCAGCACGTATTGTTTCTTTGTTTTATATCATTACCATTTTACCATTTATCACCCCTACATTACAAGCTCAATTTGTCGAAGAGTTCGACCGGCCGCCTGCAGGCAACTGGATTACATTTACAGGCGACGGCTTTGCTGAAAGTTCTATTGAATGGGTCGACGGACATGCCCGTTTCATTGTTGATGCCACAAATGACCAGCAGAATGTTTGGTGGGCTATCATGCAAACATCATCAACGGATACTCTTGACCTTGGGCCTTTAGCCAATAACAGGTATGAGCTGCGAATGGAAGCACGAGTCAAAACAAGTCATGCCCCCCGGAGGTTAAACATGCAGCTTCGCACACAGCATACAACCGACTATTATTCCCATCTGATGGAATTCGATATTCCCGACACTTCCGCATGGCACACTATCAGTATGACCACACAGAACTTTGAAGCAGAACCTGATGATATTATTACAACCCATATCGCCCTGATGGACTGGGGGCCTTTGGTCTATACCCTTGATGTGGATTATGTGAGGGTTGATGTTGTGAATGTTTCCGTAACTGAACCAGACATTGGAGAACGGGTACCCTACCCACCACCTATACCGCAGCCAAATGAGTTTTCGTTGTCTGTACCGGCAATTGAAGTTGGTATCATTGATCAAAACTTCCCCGATGTAAACCTTGCCGGTTGGGTTGCGGGAAGCAAACCGGTACTTACCACCGATAACAACAAAATTGTGTTACTGAGATGGAATCTTTACGAGTACCGGGGAAGAGATGTCTCCGGGTATGGCATGCTGGAACTAACACCTTTCTCCTTTTACAACGCAACAGGCACCGATCAAATCGAGTTCGATCAAATCCGGCTTGTTGAAATTCTGGGTGGAAATGCAGCCTGGACAAGCTCTGATGTTACATTCAATGATTTTCTGTCGGGCGATTCACTTTTGGATGTGCTGAATACCCAAATGATTATTGATATTGATATACCTGATACCAAAGACAAACCTGTATGGATACACATTCCCAGGCCGGTTATCCAGAGGCTGATTGACGGTACTACCAAAGGAATAGCCCTGTATCCGCTTGGCCTGCTTTCAGCATCTTTCTACAGTGGGGATTCAATGATACATCCTTTACGCCCAAGGATATACTTTAATACAGAATAGAAAATTCAATACCTTACCTTATATCACTTTTTAAAAACAGACATAATGGCATTACTTAATTGGTAATATGTGACTGGTTTTGCCAAGTAATCAATAAATCCCAGCTTCTCGGCACGCTCTCTGTTTCGTTGATCTGTATTTCCTGTTATATAAATAACGGGAATTTCTTTATCTCTCCTGATTATTCCGTAGGCTTCAATGCCATCAATTTCGTCCATAAGAATAATATCCATAAGAATTAAATCAAAATAAGTTTTGTCACAAGCATCAATGACTTCTGAACCTTTTGACACTGCAACAATATCTGAAAACCCCATTTTCAGAAGCATCTGGTTAAGCATTAGTTGAAGCACCAATTCATCTTCAGCAATCAGTATTTTTGGATTTGTCTTCACTTTGATACTCAATTTTATTGTAACGAGACAGCTAGAATATTATCATTTTTTAAAAAAATGAAATTTTAACCAGAAATCTGCTTATCTCTTTTGTAATACTGTGAAAAAGCCAACTATTTGTCAAGCAGCCTTGTGCCTTGTCAACAGCAAAATGGCAGTGCAGTCATCGGACGAATCGATCCGGGATCATCCCATCCATATTTAATGGCTTATTTATCAAAAAAACCGTCCGCCTACCCCATATGAGGATGACTTTTTTCTACATCTTTACTTTCACATACAACACGACACCAGGTTAAGGTTAAACCCAAATTTGAATATGTAAATACAAAATTTTTATAACATATACCTTTAAGTACTGAATATTAAAAATTGATCATCCTCAATATATTATTTTTTTGATTAAATATTTCTAACAAACCTAAATTCAGAGGAGCTTAAAACCCTATGAACTGCTTTGTATTGATCAACAAAAAAATATTCCATCAACTCTGCTATAATTCATCCCAGCAACAAATTTATGTTCAACAAAAAAGCTGATCGGAAATAGTCAGATAAGTTCCTGATTTAAATTTTTACATAGTAAATTCACTTTGGGCATTTTGTTTACCCGAAATCCCATAATCTCTCAAAAGCCGGCAAATTGCATCTGTAAATGTTTGTGTAGTTCCGCTGCCTCCCACATCAGGGGTACAATCATCTTTATGATCCTGCAGTACAGTGTAAACCGCTGAACGAATTTTTTCCGCCAATCGGGGCTGATCAAGATACTCAAGCATCAGGAGAGCGGAAAAGAGCAGTGCTGTAGGGTTTGCCAGCCCTTTACCTGCAATATCTGGTGCAGAACCATGAACCGCTTCAAACATTGCGGCATCGTCGCCTATGTTGGCAGCACCTGTTACACCGAGCCCCCCCACAAGGCCTGAGGCAAGATCAGACAATATATCCCCGAAAAGGTTAGTGGTGACTATCACATCGAAACGCTGCGGCCTCAATACCATTTGCATCGCCATATTATCCACGATGAGGTCTTCAAATTCTATTTCCGGGTATTTTGGTGCGATTTCCCGACCAATATCAAGAAACAGCCCTGTGGTTAGTTTTAAAATATTGGCTTTATGAACCAGTGTAACCTTCTTGCGATGATATTTTCTTGCGAATTCAAACGCGGCAATAATAATTTTCTCACTCGCTTCCCTCGTTACAACGGCTACGCTTTCGGCATGGTTTTTTTCTTTGTCTATCCACATCTCTTTGCCAAAATAGAGTCCCTGTGTATTCTCCCGAAAAATCACCAGGTCAACCGAACGGAACGGGCTTTCAATATTTGGCAAAGACTTGGCGGGCCTGATATTACTGTAAAGTTCAAATTTTTGCCTTAGTGCCACATTAATCGAACGGAAGCCTGCTCCTACCGGTGTGGTTAGCGGTCCTTTTAGTGCTATTCTGTACTTCTCCATCGCTTTCACAGTTTCATCCGGTAACGGATTACCCAATTCATTATAAGCTTCTTCACCGGCTTTACATTCGATCCAGCTAATTTCTGCCCCGGCCGCATCCAGAATACTTGTCACAGCTGTAGTGATTTCTCTTCCGATTCCGTCTCCCGGTATAAGTACAATATTTGTCATAAATCCACAGTAAACTTTT
>RECI01000300.1 GCA_007694095.1 Balneolaceae bacterium
CGGCCGGTTATCTGGCCCGTGTCACTGAAATGGAAGATCTTCCGGTGCGCAGTATCACGTCTGAAACCCGATACATCACCCTGGAAGCAGACCGAAACAGAAACTGGATACTCAGAATAAAGGACAGGCAATGGCTGGAAGTACGAGGTATCGATTACTACTGACGCTCTTTTCGATTGTGTCTGTTCTCTGTTTGGCTGCTGAAGATGCAGAGGGCAGGCAGCTTGAAAACCGGATTCATTATAGCGGAGATGTCATTCATGAAGTACCTTCGTTTCAGAATACCGCATTGGATACCACCAATGCAGTTTTGGATAGATTCCGTCGGTTTCAGAAGAGTGCTGAATCCGACTTTTCACTCACCATCGGTTACCATACCCGGATGATGAATCCTTCATTCATCCGCGATTCGGATCTGTTCATTAAAAGCGGGGGATCAGATCAGTATCTCTATCTGGTTGAAATTAAACCAGCTGTTATTTTTTATGACAGAGTTGCCATTGAATTCAGTTACAGCTTTATACCGGATCAGAGTAATTTTTCGGAACCGGTTGTTCTCGATTTTGAGAGTTCGCGAACGGTTGCGAATGAGATGATTCGATATCAGGGGCATTCGATTTCAATGTCGGCAGCCTATTTCCTGCCGGTGACCCAGGCTATTCGTGCCGGCCTTCATCTGGGGTATTCCAGGGTCGCATTAAATCTGGATGAAAGGGTAAGGTATCACCCGGCCGATCCTTTCGCACTGAATTATCGTGTTGTGAGGCTTCCTGTAAATAACAGCCGGGTCATCATCAGTAGTCCCTTTGCATCCCTCAGTGCCGAATTTCAGCTTCGAAGAGTGCGTTTGAATACAGGGTATGAGATTCATCTGTTCCGCCCCGATCAGGTGAGCATGTCGGGTTTTTACATCTCACTGGGTGTTCGGCTTGGAGACCTGTTATGACCACAAAACAGCTAACAGGATAACCGATATGGATTTTGTATATGATAATTTTGCCATTGTTCACATCCTGAATCAGTATTGGCTCACCTTGCTGCTTGTGATATCCATGGTACTGATTTCCCGGACATTCGTTGCGGGTACGCGTTATTCGCCCATCCTGATTATTGTCATATTTGGACTGCTGATGGGATATATCATGGTTGGTACAGGACTTGCAACTCCGGGCCTGCCGCAATTCCCGATGATCGAACTGACAAGCAGGGTCACTGTCACGGCATTGATGGCATCGTTTTTTGTGGGTGGCCAGGAGATACGGAAGATATTTGCCAATGAGAAAATCAGTCCGGAAGAGATGGTGGTACCCTCGTCCAAAGAGCTCTTTCTGGGGACCAAAGCCACTCAGTTCATGTTTCTGATACGGGGCTTTTTTATTCTTACCGGTATTGAGGCATTTCGCCGGCTTTTTATCGGTCATAATTCCGGCTTGTCTCTCGATCAGTTCTATCCGCTAATCGGTTACATAGGGTTGGTCGCCTCGGTGATTTTGATTGATCATCGGGCGCAAATCACCAATAAGGCGTTATATATTCGCAAAGGGATTATCGAGACGGCTGTCATCGTACTGCTTTTATTTGTGGCGTATCACATCTCCGGATGGGTCCGGCCGGTGATTGCGCTTCCCGAAATATTCTTTGCGATGATCCTCTCGGTAGGGTTGGGGATGATAATGGTTCGCTGGCAGTTTGGCCCAACCATCCGTTCCCTGTTATTTGCCGGCATACCCATTGTGCTGGCTGCGAATTTTATGGTGGGAGGTTCGCGCATTGCAGAGGCCTTTCAGCTATCGGGAATGACGGATGTTTTGTCGTTTGGCTTTTTCGGGCAGCTTTTATGGATGTTTGGCGGCCTTTCCATCCTGATCTGGTTTGGATTTGCCAATCATATTCGAAACCTCGCTCCGGGAATGGCGGGAGCCTTATCCCACTCCGGTCTGACGGGAGCCTGTACCGCAGGTGATCTGGGCAAAGAGGCAGCGATTCGTGCGCCGATTATGATTAATATCCCGTTTATCGGGCATATCTTTGTGTTTTCCATTCTGGCGGCAAGTGCAACTGCCGGCCATCTGATTCTCTCCTATACATTGATTATTGTAGCGGCCGGAGTAGTACTTACCTATTATGCCATGAAGATGATGCGGCAAGCCGGTGGACGCGATAATCAGGAGATTCGAGGATTGATGGTTTTTTCACTGGGCTGGCAGTTGATCGCTGTTTTTGGGGGCTTATTTCTTCTTGATATATCCGGTATGGCTCTTGCAGATGCTGTAATGGCAAATGCCTCAGCCATTTCCCATTTCGGGTTGTTTGCTGCCATACAGGAAGGAATGTTTGGGGCTGAGGCGGCCGGGATGATTGCCTTTGTGTTTGCAATGCCGTTTCTGGTTCATCCCCTGGTATTCGGGATCTTCGGAAAAGCTGCTGAAAACGAGGGGGTGATGCCGGCACGCATTGTTTATGGTTTGACACTGATCGGTCTTCTCGGAGTGATTTATGCGATGATTTAAGCCTTTTCTTAGAAAAACGCTGCGGTTTTAAATTTGATTTCGCCTTGATCTTGTGCAAAAATCCTGGTTTTTCAAAGCCTCCTTACAATCATTACTTTATTGAATCCCCTGAAACACAAATGGTTCAGATTGAGTGAATTGTGAAGAGCTTTCTCCGGCGTAGATCTGGCCGCCATCAGTTCGAAGCACTTTGACCGGTGCATTTTCGCTGAAATCAAGTTTATTCAGATCAACCCAAAACGTGTTGGGAGTTAATGCTGTTTCAAAGAAATAACGCAAATTATTGTGGTCAGCTACTACGCGCCATTGGGTTGTTGAGAGATTCGGGAATCCTTCAATCTCGTAGCCATACGGAACTGAGGTATTTCGAAGTACACTATAAGTAGAAGCTACTGATATTTTGGGATCATCGGTGAGAGGAATGTGATTGATGTAATAATGAGCCCGTACAAAGCGATCAACGGATTTAACAGTGCCTGGCAGAAATACATTACCGGGAATACTTTCCCAGTAGTTCAGGAGGGCTAATTGTTGCTCATAAGGGGGATCATTCGTCATTACAATGTAGGAAGCATCATGATGGATCTCCAATTTTCCGTTGATATACTCAAGTATGGCACTATCCCCGGTTGCATCCGAAACAGATAAATGCACGGTTGTAAACTTGTCGGTTCCGGGTATAAAGTCAGTAACTACAATGAAATCTTCATTTCTCATAGCTGCCACAGCTTCGGCAACAGTTGCAAAATTATCAAGTACATACTGTGCCCAGGCAGAAATTGCCAGACCGGGTTTATCGCCATTCATTTCATACTCGGGGTATTCGGATTCCACCAACCAAAGCATATTGGCAACTAATCCTTTTTCATTCATCCCATCTGTTGTGGAAATATCAAAAGAGCTGACTGCAAGACTTCCGTACCTGGATGTCCAGCTGAGAGCATTTGATCCGACAGCTGTAGTTCGCTCCATACCTCTGGGAAAAACCCATAAATTTGCGGGAATTGGCATGGAAAAATCCATATTACGACCGGTAAGCACGGTATTATTCGGACCTTTGTATATCACTCTCGTGCAAGCCTCAGCAATTGGAGCCATCAAATGAATAAGAATTGCAGCGATGCAAATCCTTGAAAATAATTTTATCATAGAATATTTCATTATTAAATTGATATAGTGATATAGATTGATGATTACGAAAACGGATACTATGTTCGATGCAAAAATGCAAATTTAATGCATAAATGGTATTATTTCCAAAAATGAAATTGAGGCTAATTCATATTACCGTTGAGCCGAATCCTCAGGACTCCTGAAAAACTGGGATGAAGCCGGAATGAAACTTATGATGCCACTATTTGATTCAGAACTTTTTCAAGCCTTGCTTACGTCTTGAATTTCTCTTTGTGAAAAAATGTGTTTTTTTCACAAAGAGAGAACCTCTTCATAAAAATCCTGTTTCAGGATGAATTATTAGTTTTTCAGATCGGTGAGAGTAACTATATTAATTTCAGTTTTTCAAAGCCCCCATAGAATGGATAGCAAAAGAGCCCCTCATAAGCACATATATCGGTATTCCGTGGTTCGAAATATAGTTACGATTTTTTTATTGGTCGCCATCATAGGGTCATACCTCGCCTTTACAAATGTCAGAACGGAGCCGGTTCTGTATGAACCGGAAACCATGGAGTGGATAATGGATGAATCTCTTATGATTTATCTTGAAGAATTTGCGGAAACATTTGAAGAAGGTTTATTTGAAGAGGAAATTCCTGGTGGAGCGGTTGTTATCGTGAAAGAGGGGCGTGTTGTATTTCAAAAGGGTTTTGGCGTTAAAGAGAAAGGAACCCCCGACGAGGTGGATGAACATACCGTATTCAGGCTTGGGAGTCTTTCTAAAGGTTTTACCTCGGTTCTGGCAGGAGCTTAAGAGTTCTGAACCAGCGTTCAATGATGGCATTATCTGTGGCACGACCTTTACCATCCATACTGATGCCTATACCCAGTTCTTTTAGCGTCTCAACCCAGTGAGCACAGGTGTACTGAGCCCCTTGATCGGAGTTGATGATCTCTGGCCTGCCATAGGTTGCTATGGTTTGCTGCAGCAGCGTGGTTTGATTCTCTTTCTCCAGGCTGTTGGAGAGCTGCCAGCCAACGATAAACCGGCTGTACAGGTCAATAATCGCCGTCAGATACATAAATCCACGCTTCATCGGGATGTAGGTGATATCGACGGCCCACACCTGATTCGGCCTTCTAATCTCCAAATGACGCAACAGATACGGATGCACATACTTTGCATGCCCCAGCCTGGAGAGATTCCTCTTTGGATAAATGGGCTCCACACCCATTTTACGCAGCAGACGCCGGATCCGCTTGATGTTGTAGCGCATCCCAATATCGGCCAGTTCATCTTGCATACCCAGTACGCCGAGTGTCGGATCGTCGGTAAAGAGCCGATCCATGGCCGCCATTAGGCGCAGGTTTTCTCTGGATTCACCCAGTCCCTTGTAATAAACTGTACTGCGAGACACAGACAGTAGCTCGCATTGGCGACGGATACTCAGCGGGTGTGATGGATCCACAAAGGTTCTTCGCTCGTTCACAGTCCGGTTTTCCTTAAGCTTTTTTTTAAAAAGTCATTTTCCACTTTCAGTTGCCCAATCTGAGAGTAGAGTTCCTTGAGATCCACCTGCTCAGAATCATCCGATCCGGAGGCAGCCCCGTCAAAGGCTTGCTCGGCATGATCCAGAAACTCCCGTTTCCATTTGGAGATTTGGTTGGGATGGATTTCAAAATGTGTGGCCAATTCAGCCAGGCTTTTCTGTTCTTTAAGAGCTTCAATGGCTACGGTAGCCTTGAATTTCGCTGAGAATTTGCGTCGGGTGCGTTTCATCGGTTTGGTCTGTTTTTAGGTTAATATACAAACTTAACCGATGGTCCAGTTTTTGGGGAGTATTACAATAATGCACTTTACATCCGAATATTGAAGCACAGACGAACATATAATTCCATTAAATTGATGACAGACATGTTTAATTTGGTTAATTGTATTCCTGCCACATAACGGTCTGGCATTTCTGCTGCGGGGCGACCAAGCCTGAAGTTAAGCAAAAAATGCAAACCCGTCAGCAGGAAATGCTTGTTGAACTAAGCCGCTACGCGGCAGGTTGCCCTTCCGCTTAAAAATCGTGAAAAATTTATCGACGGGCCATAATATGTCTCCATGGTTTTTAACAATCAACCAATCTATTCGGAGGCATACTATGACACCGTTCGAAACACGCATGATCGAAGATATGAAGCTCTTCGGTTATTCCAAACGCACCCAGGACACGTACCTGTACGCCGTGCGCAAACTCTGTGCACACTTTGATAAACCCCCTGACCAGGTCACCAACGAAGAACTT
>RECI01000077.1 GCA_007694095.1 Balneolaceae bacterium
TCAAAATCAATGGTTATACAGAATGGAGTTCCTGCTTCATCCTGGCGGCGGTAACGTTTGCCGATCGATCCGGCCTCATCGTAAAGTACAGTAAAATCTTCGCGAAGGTCGAGTTCAATCTTTTTGGCAAGTTCCTGGAGATCCGGTTTTTTGATAAGAGGGAATATTCCCACTTTGGTTGGTGCAAGTTTTGGATGCATCTTCAGCATGGTGCGGGTTTCACCTTCCACAAGTTCTTCCCGGTATGCGTCACAAAGCACCATCAGCGTGGTTCGGTCAAGACCGACAGAGGTTTCAATCACATAGGGAGTATACCGTTTCTGTTCTTTTTGATCGAAGTACTCCATTTTTTTACCCGAATATTCTGTGTGGCGCGTGAGATCGAAATCGGTACGGTTATGAATGCCTTCAACCTCTTGCCAGCCAATCGGGTATTTATACTGTATGTCGGCCGCGGCACGAGCATAATGTGCCAGTTTATCTTCGGGATGCGGCGAAACGCGGAGGTTATCAGCACGGATACCCAGTTTTTTATGCCAATCTATCCTGATTTGAAGCCATTTCTCATACTCAGCTTCATCAGTTCCGGGCTCTACGAAATACTGCATTTCCATCTGCTCAAATTCGCGCATTCTGAAAACAAACTGCCGCGCCACAACTTCATTCCGGAACGCCTTTCCGATTTGTGCAATGCCGAAGGGGATCTGAACACGTGACGTATCCAGCACATTTTTATAATTTACGAAAATACCCTGAGCGGTTTCAGGCCGCAAGTATATCACATCATCATCATCTTTTGAAATTGCACCGTAGTGTGTTTTGAACATCAGGTTGAACTGGCGCACTTCAGTCCAGTCGAACGCCCCGGAATCGGGCGATTTTATCTCTTCTGTAATGATAATGTCGTATAAGTCTTCGCAAAGCCCCTTCCGGGTGCCCGTGGTATTCAGCAGATGCTGAAGTTCATCTGCTTTTTCAGTGTTACCCTTCTCACGAATTTTCAGAATATGCTGCTCAATGAGCATATCGGCCCGGTATCTTTTTTTCGATTGTTTATCGTCAATCATAGGATCATTGAAACCTTCTACGTGGCCGCTTGCCTCCCAAACTTTCGGATGCATAAAAATAGCTGCATCTACCCCAACGATGTTATCGTGAGCCTGGGTCATCGCTCTCCACCATTCTCCCTGAATATTTCGCTTTAGTTCCACACCAAGAGGCCCATAGTCGTAAACTGCGGCCAGGCCACCGTAAATTTCCGATGACTGGAAAATAAAACCTCTTGATTTGGATAGAGATACTATTTTTTCGAGGCTGTCTAAATGTGTTACAGGCATTGTGATTTTGTAAATTATGGGTTTGAATTCAATCTGTTACTCAAAATTGACGAATCCAAAAGATAGCAATTTTCTTCTCTTTGATGAACCGTTTATCAGAATGATTCCTTATTTTTATAACTTGGTTCTAATTTTAAATCTCACGAACGATAATAACCCCCCATGAAAAATTATAGTGTTGGAGTTTTGGGAGCAACCGGCGCGGTTGGTCAGAAATTTATTCGCCTGCTTCAAAATCATCCCTGGTTCACGATCAAAGCGCTTGGCGCATCCGGCCGCTCGGCCGGGAAAGCTTACAAAGATGCAGCCAACTGGATTGAGAGCACGCCAATTCCCGCTGAAATTGCGGATATTATAGTAAAAGACTGTACAGCTGCAGAGTTTGCAGGGATCGATTTTGTGTTTTCCGGGCTCGATTCATCTGTAGCAACCGAAATAGAAGGTGAATTTGCCAAGGCCGGGATCCCGGTTATAAGTAATGCCAAAAATTACAGGACACATCCCAACGTACCACTGCTTGTTCCGGAAGTAAACCCGGATCACATTGATCTGATCAAAACACAAACTTTTACCGAAGATGGTTCCGGTTGGATTGTTACAAATCCGAATTGTGTGGTGATTCCGCTCGTTATGAGCCTTCGTCCGCTCTTCGACAATTTTGGCGTAAAATCGGTGATTCTAACATCACTGCAAGCGATTTCGGGGGCAGGATACCCCGGGGTGCCCAGCTTGGATATTCTCGGGAATGTGATTCCCTTTATTGGCGGAGAGGAGCCAAAAATTGCTGATGAACCCCTTAAGCTATTGGGGAAACTAAAAGACAATACGGTGGAATTTGCAGATTTCCCTATCCAGGCCACGGCAACACGTGTACCGGTGCTGAATGGCCATTTTCTGTCAGTAACGGTTGAACTTGAAAACCCTCCTGCGGATATAAATGATGCCATCAACGCAATGAAAACATGGAAAAGTCCTATTTCGGATCTTGGGCTTCCGTCAGCTCCCGCATATCCGCTGAGTATTTATGATGATCCGCGTTATCCTCAGCCCCGACTGCATGCCGACAGTGAAAACGGAATGCAGACAGCAGTTGGCCGGGTGCGCCCTTCCAATGTTTTTGATATCAGCTACGTGGCTATGGCGCATAATACGATTCGGGGTGCAGCAGGAGGCGCTATCCTGAATGCCGAACTCCTGGTAAAAAAAGGCTACCTGAACTAAAAAAAAATCCCGTGGTTCCGGCAGATAACTAATGGCACAAGGCACAAGTGTCATGCTTGCCCTATGCGGCTTGTGCCATCCTATTACATAGGACTCATTTGCCATCATCCAAAAAAATTTTTTTAAAAAAACTGTAAGGAATTTCAATTTTCCGGTTCATATAAATAGTTACAAGATACAATGAGAAAAATTGAGGGGTGATTGAGTACACTTCTCTATGTCCTTTCTGGAGTTGCAGTGGATAACTGCAACTCCTGATATTATTGGTAATGTGTATTGTGGCATTATTTCAATTGATTTTGAAATCAAACAATCCGTTGAATTTTTTATGTGGCCATTTATTCATTCGTTCAAGAGATTTTCACTGCTGTTCATCATTGGGTTTGTTTTATCAGCATCTTCACTCTCTGCGCAGCAGGTTGTATTTGCAGAAGATTTCGAATATGAAAGTAAAGATGAATTTCTTGAAAATTCCGGATGGAGCGGTGATTTGGATGATTTTATCTTGGTGCAGGAAAGCGGGAATACGCTGTTGAGGTTAAATAATCAATCTCCTGAGTCAAATAATTCATCTCAAATCAGTACTATTTCAACCACCGCATATGGAGAGTGGGAATTCTTTTATTGGTTTGAATCATTTGCTGCTACAGATGCAAACAGGGCTTTCATTTTCCTTCTGTCTGATATTGAAAACCTGACCGGTAATGTAAATGGCTATGCATTACGGACAGGTGAAAACGGAAGTGATAAAAGATTCCGTCTGATCCGGTTTACTAACGGCGCTGCTTCTGTAATTGCAACGAGTGAAACTCAAATTCTTCAGGATCGGGCGTATCAGATCAGGGTAACAAGAAGCGAAACAGACGGATGGCGCCTGTATGTAAGTGAAGGATATGGAAGCACTCCAATGTTGGATGAAGAGTTTGCATCCATGGACAATACACATCAAAGTTCATCTTTTTTTGGTATTCGGTTGCATTATTCATCTACCCGAAATCAACAGTTTTATTTTGATGATATCATCATCTCCCGGGAATTGGAAAACCTGATTGTTGAAAAAATTGATCTCATTAATGCCAATCAGCTTGAAGTCACCTTCAGCCAATCCCTTGCTAAAAACACTATTAACCCCGATAAATTCAGAGTAAACCGCGGTGTCGGTTCACCACAAACAGCAATTTTGACCGGTGACACCGATAATATCGTAGAACTTTACTTTGCAAATCCGTTTGATGATGGTGAATATTTAATAACTATCAACGATGTAGAAGGGGAATTTGGACAGCAAATCGACGACAATACAGAAGTCTCTTTTTCTGTATTAAATCCCTTTTTTGTTGAAGCTTTTGATGTCCAGAGCCGAACTGAAATAGAGATTATTTTTTCACAGGATATCCAACCCGGCGGCAACATCAGTGAAAAAGTTGTTCTGAACGGTTCAACAAAAGCTCATACTGCAACACTTTCATCAAACAATGTGGTATTGCTGCAATTTGAGAATCTTCTTGATGAGGGAGAATACACCTTAACGATCAACAACCTCGAAAGTATAGAAAACTGGAAAATTGAACCCGGTACAGTAATCCATTTTTCTCTTCAAAATACATTTGATGTGACAACGGTCAGCCTGGCAGCTCCAAACATTTTGGAGGTTATATTTACTGATCCTCCGGATGAATATGAACTGGCTGCCGACAACTTTGCATTAAACGGAAACGGTAATCCTGGAACAATCAACTATGATCCGTCGGCAACTCCGGAAACCGTAACCCTTGAATTTGATAAGTCTTTTTTTTCGGGTGAATACAGCCTTACTATCATAAATGTGAAGAGTGATTTTGGCTGGCCGTTGTCTGGTGATACCGAGTTCGGATTTAATGTCGAGAACCCGTTTGTGGTTACCGGCTTCGAAACCGACGGCAGAACAGGTTTCATGATAACATTTTCGCAGGATGTGGATACATTCAGCGCAGCTGATTTTCAAATTGAAGGTGCAGGTCAGCCGGATAATGCCGCACTCGAAGAGAATGATAGAATAATTCTCACGTACGAAAACCCGGTGCCTCTCGGAAACCAGAAAATCATCATTAACAATGTTTCCAGCTCAGAAGGCTGGGAGATTGAACCGGAGACCACCATCGATTTTTCTCTCTTTGACGAATACGAAGAAGGTGACCTTGTAATCAGCGAGTTTTACTACCGTGTGCCGGTCAGCTGGAGAACCGACGAATTTCAGCGCCCACAGTATGTGGAAATTTATAACCGAACCAATAAACTCCTCAACATGCGAAATTTTACCATCAACGGGAATAACATCAGCATAGACCGTGACTTGCCCATTGCCGGCCGCGAATACCTTGTGATTACCCGTGGTGTGCCAGTTTTTGAGCAGAGGTTTGGAGAACGAAATTTTGTGGAGGCAGACCAATTTCCACAGTTAAATCTTACGAGCTCAAGCAGCATTATTTTTAAGACGGGAGAAGGCCATTTGATTGAAGAATTAACCTATACGGCAGGTACATGGGGCGGTAACGAAGTATCTCTCGAACGCTACTCTTTTGATGCGCCGGCCGGTTTTCGTGATAACTGGGCCGAGTCGGTGGATGTCCTGACCGGTTCACCCGGCCTGCCCAATACGGTTGCGGCCCCAGCCGATCCACCTGTGGCAGTATCGGCATCATTTCCGGAACCCAGAACCCTTCACATTACGTTTTCCCGTACACTTACCGGGCAATCGCTGCAAAATCTCTCCAATTTCAGTCTCAATAATAATACCGTATTTAATTTGGCCGCTTTTACCGATGATGAGCGGACAATTGAATTTAAAACCGAAGAAAATCTCGAAGACCAGTTCACCTATACGTTCAGTTATCAAGATATAGGGGATATATTTGGAAATACCGTTTCAGGTACACAACAATTCGAGTTCATTTTCGATAACCCGTTCCGGATCCTGTCTGCCTGGCTCGAAAATGAAACATCACTGAGAGTACAATTCACACTTCCGACAAATACTTCGGCAGTAAACCTCTCGGATTTCCAGGTTTCAGATGGTACACTGCCAGTAAGTCTTGCAATTCCCAATTCCGAAACCATTGAACTGAACTTTAGCAGTCCCTTTGATACGGGAGCCTACGAAATTGTAGTAAACAATCTTGAAAGTTTTAACCCTGATATAAGCGAACAGTGGGAACTTGAGGCCAATTCTTCAGCAAAATTTTTCCGGTTTGATGATTACCTGCAGGGTGACATCGTTCTGAATGAATTTATGTACCGCCCGCCTGCGGGGTATCCGCGATATGTTGAGTTGCATAATGTATCAAATCGTTTTCTGA
>RECI01000075.1 GCA_007694095.1 Balneolaceae bacterium
GTGCTGTGCTGGAAATGTGAGAGGGGATAGATTTGGAAGTCAGGTTGAACAGACATACCATATTTGAGTCTATTTTACCAAAACCATTTTTTTGGTTATAACCTCAAAAGGAGTGGTGAGCCTGTAGAGGTAGATACCGCTTGAGAGGTTTGAGGCATTAAACGGAATTTCATGGGTACCGGCCTCCCTCATTCCATCGGCAAGTGTTGCAACCCGGCGCCCGAGTATATCAAAGACATCAAGCCGGATCACATTGTTTGTAGGCAGGGAGAAGCGGATAACGGTAGAACTGTTAAATGGGTTCGGATAATTCTGGTCGAGACGGATTCGAACAGGAGTTTCACCAGGCCTGGGAGGAAGAATGGCACCCGCTGACTCAAAGCTGAAATTATTGAAGGTAACCCTGTCGCCGTTATTCACTCGCATATCATCTCCATCGAACCGGATTCGGATTTTGAAATCCGGGTTGTCATTTGCCTCTTCAATCATCGAAAAATCAAAATTATAACGTGTATATGTATCCGCAAGGTCTGGATTCGGATTTTCAAGTCCGGTGGTAATCCAGTCGGGTTCTTCTTCAGTTACGGAATAATCAATGAAGAGCCTTTCAGCAGCACCTTCATCCATGGCGGCAAATGAAAACGTAACATTCTCGAACCCTTTGGAGGGGAGGTGAAAAATAAGTGCATTCTCTTGATTGCCGTTCCTGAAGGGCTGCCGTACCTGCAATCCCCTCATATTATTTTCAGAAAATTCATTGCCTTTGTTAGCCGATGGACGGTAGTTGATCGGTGTAGGGCGGTTTCTCCGCTCCATGGAAGCTTCCCTCCAGTTTGGATGTTCTTCATCGAACGGGTACCCCTCCAGTGCCGACTGAAATTCAATCCTTGCAGGGTTTTTCATAGACCAGGTAGATTCAATCACCTCAAGCGGTGTGTTATTGGGAAGATCATCACTGAAGTACCAGAAATATTTTAATACAGGCCCGAATTCAACATTCGGTTCACCCATCTGACGGTCCATCCATACCAGCCTTTGCAAGAGCCAGTTTCGCATCCAGCTTACTTCCTCTTCAAATGAGTGGCCCACGAACCAGTTTGGCCATACATACCGCCCGAGGCGGGGCCATCGCTGGAAATCCCTGGCCTGTGATTCCATCAGAAGTTCTTTATTGTCATCGATCAGGCTGAGTAAATGATGATTGGAAAACACACTGCGGCGAAGTTCCCACCAGCGGTTATACATTCTTTGAAGATAAATTTCATCTTCCATCAGGCGCAGATACCAGTCACGAATGCCGCATCCCACGAAACAGTCATTACTGGCCTGTTCATAATACCAGCCCTGCGGCCGCCATCCTTCGAGGTAATCGGCAATGCCGATACTGAGATTGTAATCCCATACCGGCCCCATTACAAGTTTGCCGTTCCGGTCTTTATGCATAAAAGTGCTGAGGCGATACCCGTCAATTTCTTTTAGAAGCTCGGTATGGAGAAAGTGATCGATAAAGGAATCCACATCAATATAAGCTTCATAGCCGGCTATAGGATCCTGGAAATTCTGACCGTAGAGGGCTTCTTCAAAATCGCTGACATAATTGCGGATCCACTCCTGTTGTTCCCGTGTGATGTCTTCTTCATCGGGACGCACATGTGCAAGACGGGTACCTCTTCTTGTTCTGAATCCTGATTCGCCGGGGTTCAGCCGGTCTTTTTTGATAATATAGCCTCCCGAGATTTCGGGTTCGGCGTTGTCACCCGGTGTGATTTGAGTGATATTGACACGGTTTTCATCCCTTTTAATGCGCTCAACCAGTACATATATACCATGATAGTGCGCCTGGGTTATCGGTCCGTTGCCACTGTGAAGAAACAGCTCCACAAAACGGGTGCGGGGCGAATACCATCCCTGATCTTCGAATAGCTGATATGCCACTACGTTTCGCATGAAGGTAAAATCAGTGTAAGGTGCATAGAGTATCCAGTTATGTTCCGGTGGCAGGCCAAGCAGGGATTCGTTGCGGTTGGTGTCGTCTTCATCACGGAGATGAAAACCAAACATATTTTTTGGAAACATCAGCGAACTGGATCCGCGTTTGTTTATTACCATCCGGCTTTGCAGCATGTTCTCGTTACCAATCTCAGCTCGCCCGTCCTGCTGTTTATCAATAAAGGTGATGGCGCCGGGGACACGGGGTCCCGGGTTTACAGGATTGTTGTAATGGTTGATGATCACCAAAGGTAAATTGGAATTGAACCCGGCTAACTGGGGGGATATTTCATTGTATATATGGGTTTTTGTCTCACTTTCAAGGGCATCATCTGCAAATGACCTTGCCCTGATCATTCTGCTTCCGGAGATGTTAACCGGGCCGTTATACAGGATTCCGTTTGATTCAGTGGGTATACTGCCGTCTGTTGTATAATAAATTGCTGCGTCTTCATCGGCAGTCAGGGTTAGCTGGAATGATGATCTGTACTGGCCGCCTTCATGTGAAAATCGAGGTGGCTCAAGAAGTTTCCGGTAGCGTTCTCCGCTGTTTTGTGAACCGGGTGTGGGTTCGGTGAAAAAGTAGAAATCACCGGTGCCATCCGGGTAACGCCCGTAAGAGATATCCCTCGGAATGGGAATCGGTGCAATTTCATCTGCACGTTCGCCATCAGGAGAAGTGAGAAGAACTTCCTCCCCGCTGCTGCTGATACTGAAATTGGTATGGAGCTGGCCGGCAGGCAGGTTCCTGTCTTTACCGGAAGCCCAGATCAGCAGGTATTCTCCGGGCTGAACGGATACATCAGGAATTATCCATCGGAACGGGTTGTCATAATCATCAGACAGGCCGTAGCCGCTCAGGCTAACAGTTTCCGTACCTGTGTTATAAAGTTCAATCCAGTCTTCTGCTTCGCCGTCTTCATCAAATAGTGTAGAACTGTTGGAAGCCTGTATCTCATTGATCACAATCTGGGCTTCAGATGGAAGAACCCATATAATGGCAAGAAAAATGGAAATGATAAAACGGCTCAAACAGACTTGATTACTACACATAGAGTTTAAAATACGAAAAATGTCCGCATTAGTGCATGCAAACATAGATAACGATTGAAATGATAAGATGTTGGGGAAGTAAGAAGGGAGCGTTTTTATTGTTGCCACAGATGCCACAGAATTACACAGAAGGTTGCGCTGTGAAAATCTGTGGCAATATTACTGCACAAATGACTACAGTCCGCTTTCCGTAAATTTTTTAACGGTTTCAGGATCATCAGGCTGCGTGAGAAGGCTTACTCCAACCAACAGTATGATGTTTGCGGCAAGGCCGTACATTCCTTCGTGCATGGCAATGGGTTTAAGTTCAGCGAACGTGAGGAAAAAAGTATTTACAAGAATTCCTCCGAACAACCCCGCGAGTGCACCTGCTTTGGTTGCACGTTTCCAGTAAAACATTGCAAAAATAATGGGAAAAATTTGGGCAACTCCGCCATAAGAGCCGAGCAGCAGTGCAACGATAGACACATCAATAACAACAGCAAACAGGTAGGCAATGAGGCCGATTACCAGCACAGAAACCTGTATGCAGAGACGTTCGGTTTTATCTTTCAGTGGTGTTTTGAGCAGGCGGTTCACTCCGTCGCGAATGCCAATGGATGCGGCCGAATGGAGAATGGCGTCGCCGGAAGACATGGACGCGGCAAGGGCACCCGCACAAAACAGGCCGATGACAATAGCCGGCAGCTCAAGCTGCATGAGTACGTACGGCAGGATACTGTCGGCCTGTTCCACGCCGGGAAATGCCACAACCGCTGAAAAACCGATCATAAGAATGGGAACAAGAAACAACAAAAACGTCGGGTAAAGCACTACACTCAGCCGGAGTGAGTTGGCACTTTTAGCAGCAAAGCTTCGCATGAAGAAATGAGGCCAAACTGAAAACCCGACGGCAGAGATCAGAACGGCCGAGCTGAAGCCCCACCAGTCCCAGGGGGTACCCCCTGCGGTGAGTCCCGGGGCATGAAGCATTGCCTCATGGCCGGCATCAATAATAGCTGTGAACATTTCACCTATTCCTCCATAAAGGGTATGTGGCAGGTAAATTCCGAGCACCCATGCCATCACCATCATAAACATTCCCTGGAAGGCGTTTGACCAGCCCACACCCATTATTCCGCTGAAATAAACATAAATGAGCACAACCAGGTAGGTAACACCGGCGCCTGCCCAATAAGGAATCATCCCCTCGCTTATCACATTCAGCACATACCCCGCACCCACCATTTGAAGGGTTAGGTATGGAATAAAAACGACAACGCTAAGTACAGCCAGCATCACCGACATAAGGTTACTGTCGAACCGGTCGGCAAGGAGTTCGGCCTGGGTAACGTAACCGTACTTTTTTCCAAGCCTCCACGCGCGAGGGCCGAAAAAGTAGAGGGGAACAATACCGATTACTCCGTATGCGATAATATAAAATGCAGCTGCTCCTCTCGAGTAGGCCCAGCCGGGCCCGCCAAGAAATGCGAACGAAGAAAAAATCGAAGCACCGATCACAAAATAGAGGATAAACACATTCATGCTACGGTCGCCGGCAACATAGCCCCCAACGCTTTTCGTGATCCGGAGTGAGGGGACAATCCCTGTAACCAGGGAGATTAAAAGATAAAGTCCAACAACGATCAGGATAATGGCACCGGTTTCCATTATCTCTCACCCTCTCTTTTTTTATCGGATAAGTAGAGAGTCAGCATGGCAATAAAACCGGCAATTGTACAGAATATGACCCAGGCAAACGGTAGAGGAAATCCAAGTATGAGAGGAGTTGCAGAAGAAAAGAGAGTATAGCCTGGCCACACAAGAAAACAGGCTATGATGATCATAACTGTACAGAAGATAATCCTCGATCTTCGTTTAATTGACGCAGACTTATAAGGTTCAAGATGCATGGCGGGAATATAATTTGAAATCACGTAAGCACAAATCAGAACAGTGAAATATCTGAATCATTTGTATCAGAGAGTCCATTTTCAAATAGAACCATCTGTGATGTAAAAACCTGTGAAGAAACGTAAGAAAACACAGGCTTTGGGAGTGATGCAGAAATTTTTTTTGTAACTAATGATATCATGAAACAAAAAATACTTGCGTTAAAAACATATTTATTAATTACCTGTGCCGGTTTCCTGATAATATATTCACCAAAAATATCTGCACAATCTGTTGAATCTGGTGATATTTTGATTGAGGGTTACGTCGAAGATCCCGATGGGAACCCGATTCCCGGTGCCACAATTTCAGTGATCCGGGATGATGAACTTTTAACCGGAACTGCTGCTTCAGCTGATGGTTCTTTTGTGCTGGAACTACCTGAGGGGGATTACCAGTTGAGGATCACATATATTTCTTACGATGCATTCGAGCAGGAGATTGAGCTTCGGGCAGGCAGATCTGCCAATATTGGAACGATAACCCTTCAGGAAGCAACACACCAGCTTGGTGAAGTGGTTGTAGAATCGCAAACGGCCGATGTGGAGATGAGGTTTGACCGGAGGATATACCGGGCGGATGCCGATATCGAGGTGATGGGAGGAACGGCTCTTGACCTGCTTGATAACATTCCTTCACTGGAAACCGATATCGAAGGTAACATAAGCCTGAGAGGCAGTGAAAATGTTCGCGTACTCATTAATGGCAGATCATCATCACTCCTGAGCGGCGGAACCGATGCACTGGCCGCTTTGCCAGCCGAAAGTATCGACAGGGTAGAAGTGATTCCCAATCCATCGGCCCGCTACCAGGCTGAGGGCGATGCCGGTGTGATAAACATTATATTAAAGCAAAACAGGGTTGC
>RECI01000074.1 GCA_007694095.1 Balneolaceae bacterium
TGTTATGGCTTGGCAACCAGGAATTTCAACAGTTTCAGGCTGAGGTTGAAAGTTACGTTTCAGCGAGGCCGGAGAACCGTACGATTTGGCTCATTATATTGGGTACAGCCGCTACTATTACCGGTGCAGTCGGTCTTTTACGTAAAAGAACCCTGCATTAATGGATTATTCTTTCATTGAACCTTCGGCATAGACAGGTTGTAATACCGATAAACACCATACCAATGCCCTTCCGGTGTGATAGGGTGTTTTCCAAATATTTGCTTTTAAACCGGTAATCGCATCAGGTTTTTGATCGTAACCTTCAAAAAACCAGCCTTTATTAACATGATCAATTAAATAATTTTGTATATAGGCCCATGTATGTAAAAAATATGTACAATATTTTTCCCTATCATTTGATTTCATTGCCAGCAACAATAAAGGCGGCAATGCTTCCGCCTGAACCCACCATGCTTTTTTTCGGTTTAAAATAATCAATTTATTATCCTCATATACTCCATGCATATATATACCCCCAAAATCTTTATCCCACCCTGTATTTAAAACATGATCACAAACATCTCTGATTTTTTTGATGATGTTATTCTCATCAAAATCTAAAATCCGGGCTGCTTGAAAAAGTAAAAAAGCAGTTTGAAGATCATGGCCAAAAGAAAAGTAATTGCTATAACCATTCATGGGATTTCTCAATGATGAACTCTTAATCGGCAATGGTTTCCAGTCTTGTTGATAAAATCTTAATATATTTTTTTGCTTGTTTATAAGACGATTTGAAATAATGTTAAAAAGTTCTTCAATTTTGCTTCTTAACAGTTTATCAGGCCAAATTCTGTATAATGATATAAATGCTTCAAATAGATGTAACACTGAATCATAGTCAACTGCACGAATATAAGGTTCCAGATAAGAACTGATTTTCTTTTGGTCAATTTTTGAAATTTGCTCACCATGATTACCCACATACCTTAGATAACTACCATATTTTTCTATATATGCTGTATTTAGTATCCAATAAAATGTTGAAATTGATAGATTTAATGCATCTTCGTCACCAAATGCCTTGTAATATTCAGCTAATGCAAAGATGCAAAATGAATTACAATAAATATCTTTAATGCCTGAATCTGATTTTATGGGATAATCTGCTAAATCAATTCTGGATGAATAAAAACCGTTATGCTCGTTATCCAGAAAATGATCTCTTAAGAATTGATACCCATGATTGGCGTAAGACTCCAGGTTTTCATTTTTTTGATTATTCAAATAGTAATGAGAGATAAACCACAAATGCCTGGCCTGTGAAACCACAAATTTTTCTCGTTCCTGTGTTAACTTCCATTTATTTGAAAAACTGGAGTGATATCCACCGTTATTAAAATCTAATACATCCGGATACCATAACTCCAGGATGTGATCTTGTAATGTTGATTCTATGTCAGCACAAATATCTGCAGGTGAATGATACATTCTACCACCCCGGATAAAGCCATCTTTAATAGGTTTACATTTCCGGTTCTTTACAGATAACTCATAATTCAACTTTCTAATCGATTTTAGGCTTTTATCTAAATAATTAATAATTCTCATGATTCGATTTTTTTATCGTTTAGTATCAATTCCCATAAATTAGTTGGGTATATTTTACAATTTTAAATATCATAGTTTAATAATTTGCGGTTAGCACATAAGTTTCGCGTCAACAATAAAACAACGGGCAAGTCATCCGACGAGTCGATCTGGGATCATCCCAATCATCTTAAAGGACTCATTTTTCGAAAACTCGTCTGATGACTATAGGACATTTCATCATTGACACGTTACTAGTATTGAGTCAAGCACTAAAGGCCGGACAAAACCAGACAGGGACCACTGGATCTGCCCGGAGGGATTCCTATGGAACAGCGTTGGATTGGGATCATGCATAGACGAGATCCGTGATTCAATATCAGTAGACGTTTCACCAACGTTGACAGAAGCCCGCAAAATGCGTGGGAATACTGCCAGGTCTCATCCGTCACTTTAACCCACATTAAGCAATAGACGAAAAAGACTTCCGAAGTCTCTCATCATTTTTTAAAACTTCGATAGTTTAATATTTAAGGTGGCCTTTCACAAGTCCGAAAGACTTCGGAAGTCTATCGCTTAATCCGGGTTTAAGCCTGAAATTACGCTAGTGTCGCATCGACAGTAAAAGTGTGGGTAGATCTGGTAACATTGCTGACAGATCCAGCTGGTTTGCCACAGTGGCACAGATAATCACTAATATTCCAGGAATCTATGTGTTTTGATGTCAAGAAAAAGATTTTCCCCATGGCAAAAGATTCGTACACATGACCTACAAAAAAAAGCAAAATTTTATAAGGATTGCTAATTTATTGAAATAAAATGTCAATACACATTAATTTTGACTCTGTTTTAACTTTTCAACCGATTCATCCATATGGCGAAGCAGCTCCCATTTATACATGCCCGCGTTATGGCCATCGTCCCATGTTATTTTTAACGCATGATTGCCAACCGGATTTGCAGAAATGATTTTATAAATGCGTGTCGGCTCCACCAAAAAAAGCTGTGGTTCATACCTGCCCATCAGATCGTGTCCGCCGCGGCAAGTAACACATGGACAATTTTTTCTCAGGCCAAAGAGCGGCAACACTGTTGTATGCCCATCCGCCCATTTTATAGTAAACGTCTGTTCACTATTTCCAACATCTATCGAGACCGGTGTAAACTTGTATTCCATTGATTGATTTCGTTTGCAGTTCGCAGAGAGCCTTAGTAACATAGATCGCTGAATAATACGTTCAATTTATGTGGATATTAAGCCTTTTCTTACTTTTTGCAGCTATTTTTGGCGCATTCGCCGGCTTCCAAAACTGGTTCCGTTTTGATCAGCTAACCAAAACTAATGTACTGAATACTTCACTGTTTGTTCTTATCATTTTCACAGTGTTAATGATCATGTATGTACTTGGATATTTCCCTCAGGCTATCGCAGCCCCGTTCATGATGACTATTTACTCTGTTCTTGCGGGTTTTTTTACTGGTTATGCCAATAGTCTACTGGCTTATCGAAGAAAAGCCGGATCCGTTTTATACCAGCACCGTTCGTTTTGGATTGATCACGCACCCAGCCTTCTTGCAATTGTCCTAATACTTTATGGACTCTACAGAACTTCCATTCTAACGGAACCACCTGTGACTGGAATTCGTGTTACTTCCGGGATATCACTCATGAGTTTCGGATACTTTGCCTGGACTCTTAAAGTTGTTCCTGAGTTCCGCTCAAAGGGTATTTTATTTCTCGACAGGTTTATACACTGGAAAGAAGTGATTGCATGGAGCTGGCAAAGCGAAACCTCGATTGGGATTGAATTTCTAGACCGCGACAAAAAAAATGGTGAAAGAATCAAGGAGTTCTACACCTCCATCCCTGAAGAAGAAAAAAAAGAGATCGAATTGGTGCTGAAGTCGAAAATGGAAGAATATTCAGAAGAACGAAAAAAAATCCTGTTTAAGGAAGATGAGAGTTAACCCGGATATTTCACCAAGCTCATTTTCTTGAACGTGTAAGCGCTAATCTTTTCCCAACTTAGTGATATCCGGGTTAAAACAGCCGTTTATGTTCTACCAGTATACACCGGTTCTCTATGTAATTATGTCCGCTTGATTCGGCTAGTTCTTTCGCAGCTGAAGTGCTTACATCGAGTTGAGTCCAGATTGATGGCCTGTTACGCAAATTTGCCGACCATTCTACAATTTCCTGTACCATATTAAAAGTATATATCTTGTTCCTGAAAATGTTAAAAATGTCAATCCGGATATCATCAGGTATATCAAAGACTGAAGGATAGCAGGTTATCCCAAATACCCGTGACTCATTCGGGTTAACCGGAATAATTTCATAGCCAACATCAAGCAGGTAGCCGGCAATCATGTAACTGGTTCGGTACTGCTTTGAAGAACAACCGACGATAGCTATAGTTTTTGCCTGATACAGAAGTTCTTTTATCGACATTTACAATGTTACTGATAAGGTGTTTCTATTCAAATTTCTGCACTTTAAAGGTTATATTTCAGGTTAACCAAAGTTATAATTAAATAAAATATATTTTGTCACGAGTAAAAAAAGGCGATACCGTAAAAGTTCATTATACAGGTACATTGGATAATGGTGAAATATTTGATACGTCTAAAGAAAGAGAACCACTGGAATTTACACTGGGTCAGGGCCAGCTGATTCCCGGTTTTGAAAAGGCTGTTATAGGTTTAAGTGTCGGGGATTCAACACAAGTGGAAATTCCAAGTACCGAAGCCTATGGTGAAGAACGTGGTGACCTGATCATCAATGTTCCCAAAGACCAGCTTCCGGATGAGGTAACACCAGAGATCGGAATGCAGCTGCAGGTAAACCAACCCGATGGTCAGCCAATTCCGGTACGAATTACCGAAATCAGCGAATCAGAGTTGACTCTGAATGCCAACCATCCTCTTGCAGGTGAAGATCTCAAATTCGAGATCGAACTTGTTGCTATCAAATAACTAAGAACATCTAAATTTTCCAACCGGTTGATTGCACTGCAGTTTACCGGTTTTTTTTTGCCCATAACCTGCATACATTTACCCAATGGCTGATTTTAATAAAAAAGGTACAGTTAGTATTACATCCCCGCTCGGACTTGCACCTTATCTTGAAAAGGAAATTTCGGAATTGGGTTTCGATATCAACAATATCAGGGATACCGGCCTTGAAATTACCGCTTCACTGAACGACTGCATCAGACTGAACTACCTGCTGCGTACAGCACACCGGGTTCATTACCTTATTGATGAAATAGTGGTTCCCAATCCCGATAAATTGCGTAACTGGATAAAATCGATGCCATGGGAAGAGTGGATTCATGAGGATGGCTATTTTTCAGTAACCTCGAGGGTTGACCATCCGGCTATCGATAATGATCAATATGCCAACCTTGTAGTGAAAGATGCGATTGCTGACCGGATCCGTTTTAAAAAAGGGCAGCGGCCAGACAGTGGCTCTGATCTCCATCAAAGTGTTGTTTTTCTTTACTGGACACAGGATAAAGCCCGGATATTTGTTGATACCTCAGGCGAATCCCTGTCGCGGCGTAATTATCGAAGTGCATCATCATCCGCACCTATGCAGGAAACCCTTGCCGCCGGAATCATTGAAGCAACCAACTGGTCACCAGGTCAGCATTTCATAAATCCCATGACAGGCGGGGGAACTCTTGTAATAGAAGCGGTTATGAAAGCACTGAACCGAGCACCTGCCTCACTGCGGAATAATTTCGGTTTTATGTATATACCCGGCTTTGATGCATCGATTTACCAGGCAGTACGGGATCAGGCAAATAAACAAGCACTGAAAGAAACCAATGGAAAATTCATCGCCACAGACAATGACCCAAATGCCATAATAATTGCACAAAAAAATGCGCAAACCGCCGGGGTAGAACATCTGATCGATTTTGAAACCTGCGACATTACAGAAACTACGGTCCCTCAAGGAAGCGGTGTTGTTGTGGTAAATCCACCCTACGGTATCCGGTTGAATGAAAATCGTGATTTGCGTCCGCTTTATAAAAATATCGGAGACTTCATGAAGACAAAGTGTACCGGTAAAACCGGCTATGTATTTACCGGTAATTTACAACTTGCCAAAAAAATTGGTCTGAGGCCGAAATCCAGAACCAGATTTTTCAATTCTACGATTGAGTGCCGTCTATTTGAATATCCTCTTTACAGTGGCACCAAGAAAAATTAAACAAACCGGCG
>RECI01000086.1 GCA_007694095.1 Balneolaceae bacterium
CACATATCTGATTTGCCCAGTTTACAGTAGTTCGATACATTTTACCAGCATCCAGCATCCAGCATCCAGCATCCAGCATCGCGTTATTTTAAGCTTACCTGAGTGCCTGTTCAATATCGGCGATGATATCGTCAATATGCTCCAACCCTGCAGCTATGCGAATAAGTCCCGGAGTGATGCCCACTGCCAGACGTTCTGCGTCTGTTAGTTTTGCATGGGTGGTGGAGGCGGGATGGGTAACGATTGTACGGGTATCACCGAGATTTGCCGATCTTGATAACATTTGAACTTTGTCGATAAAGTTTTTGGCTTGTTCAAAGCCGCCGTCAATCTCAAAGCACACAATGCCGCCGCCTCGTTTCATCTGTTTTTTTGCCAATTCCCGCTGTGGATGGGATTTATGGAAAGGGTATTTCACAAAATTTACTTTCTTTTGATTTCCCAAAAAATCCGCTATGGCTTCGGCATTGTCACAATGGCGTTCCATCCGCACAGGGAGCGTTTCGAGGCTTTTACTGAACAGCCAGGCGTTAAACGGAGAAAGAGCCGGGCCGGAATGGCGGGCAAAGAAATAAATGTCTTGCAGATATTCTTTTTTTCCCACAATCACACCACCTATAGCTCGTCCCTGACCGTCAATGAACTTTGTAGCAGAGTGCTGTACAATATCCGCACCAAATTCAATGGGCTTCTGCAGGTAAGGCGTAGCAAAGCAGTTGTCAACTGCAAAAATCAGATGATGGTTTTTTGCAAACCTGCCGGCCCATGCAAGGTCTACTAGGTCAAGACCGGGATTTGAGGGGGTTTCAAGGAAAAGCATCTTCGTATTTGGCTGAACCAAATCTTCCCATTGGCTGGTATTTAACGTATCGGCATAAGTATATGTAATACCCCAGCGGGGCAGAATCTGGCTCAGAATTTGATGGGATGACCCAAAGAGCGACCTTGATGCTATAATGTGATCGCCCTGATTTAATAAAGCAGCGAAAGTGGAAAATACCGCCGCCATTCCTGATGCGGTTGCTACACCCATTTCAGCACCTTCCAGCCGGCACATTTTTTCGATGAATTCATCGGCAGTGGGGTTGGAATACCGGCTGTAGACGTTACCTTCAATCTCGCTGGCAAACAGGGCCCGGGCCTGCTCGGCCGACTCGAATACATAACTGGAGGTCATGTAGAGCGGTGTAGAGTGTTCCCGTTCGGACGAAGTGGGGGTCTGTGTTCGAATGGCTACCGTTTCAAATTGTTTTTTTGGGGGCATGATATCGTGAGTGGGGTTGTATGAATGATATGTTACTTTAACAAGATATATAAAAACAGGGGTTGATTATCAGATGCTGGTGCCTGGTTATGTGGTGCAGTGTGCCATGCGCCTGATGTATTCGTGGCTAAATATCGAATCCCGGTTATTCTATCTCATAAAACTAATCATGGGGCATCATTCGTTTTTTATGATTTCATAACTGCTTGTAATTGTTGCGGTTTTCTCGAGTGTTTTTGAAACTGAGCAATACTTGTTAATTGAAAGGTCTATGGCGCGTGCCACTTTGTTTTCATCCAGGTTCCCGGTAAGGATAAAGTGAATATGTATAGATTTAAACTCAGAGTAACTATCAA
Organism: Balneolaceae bacterium; assembly: GCA_007694095.1. Lineage (GTDB taxonomy): Bacteria > Bacteroidota > Rhodothermia > Balneolales > Balneolaceae > Rhodohalobacter. The sequence continues at coordinate 1,621 of RECI01000086.1, forward strand.
CATTTACCCTGTCGCCGGTCACTTCAATTTTGAGATCTTCCGGATTCTGGCGTTGTTTGTTCAGTATACCCACCACATCTATGGCTGAACAGCCACCTGCGGCCGCAAGGAGCATTTGCATTGGTCGAAAACCGGCGTTGATGCCTCCAATCTCATCAGTTCCGTCCATCTGCAGTGTTGCGCCGCTTTCATTCACTGCCTCCATATGTACGGCTTCATTCAGTCTTTGTATCGATACTTTCATTCAGTATAATTAGGTTTTTGTTTTACCGGAAAATACCGATTTTTTTTGAGTATTGAGGTGGGAAGTTTAGCAGAAAATGGACAGGCTGAGACTCTCTTTTGTTGCAAAAAGAATTTTCTTGTGATTGAATCTGCATGATTTAAGATCAATGATAATGAATTATCAAAAGAAATTAATCATCATTCTAAAATCATGTAACCGCCCCTCCGCAGCTGCTTCCTGCACCTGCCGTACATCCATAACAGTGTTGGTTCACCACAATTTCACGGGAATTAAGTTTTTTGAGATCCCAGTTTTTGATGTGATCGGGTGCACCGTGATTCGTTCTCAATTTAAGCATCTGGTTGAAATCACAATCATAAAGTGTTCCGTCCCAGCCTATGGATATGGTGTTGCGGCACATCACACCCATCGCAGCTGAAGGATTAAAGGATGTGATAAGTTTCTCCATATATTCTTCGAGATTGCCGCTTGTAACCAGGAAATTGAGGTAACGGCTGATTGGCAGGTTGGTGATGGTGTAGAGATCATTGAACACAATTTCGTGATCTTTCCATAACCGCTCTTTGTAGTCCTGTTTAAGTGAATCCTGGCTGGCGGGCAAAAATGCACCGACAGGATTATAGACAAGGTTCAGCATCAGGCCGTTTTCTTCTTTACCGTACCCGATGTGATTTAGGATCTTCAGTACTTTTATTGATTTATCATAGGTGCCCTCACCACGCTGGGCATCGGTGCGCCTTTTGCTGTAAAAGGGAAGGGAGCAGGTGATTTCAATGCCCCGTTCAGCCATGAACCGGGGCAGATCTTCGAATTTTTTGGTGTCGAGGATGGTGAGATTCGAACGAACGATAATGTGTTTATCCAGTTTGAAAACCTCATCAACAAACCAGCGGAAATGAGGGTTCATTTCAGGAGCACCGCCGGTAAGGTCAACAGTTTGGATATCTGAGGTACGGATTGCTTCAAGACAATATTCAAGTGTTTCCCTTGTCATGATCTCTTGTCGATCGGGGCCCGCATCCACATGGCAGTGTTTGCATGTCATGTTGCACATATAGCCTACATTAATCTGGAATATTTCAATTCCGGTGGGCTTGAGTGGGAAAAGTCCGATTTCATTCAGTTTTTTTTCAAACTTTTCCAAGTTTTTCACTTTATCGGAGTGATTGTTGATCACATCCAGTTGGATTTTGGGATCGGCAAGTGAATGGCTTTGTGCTATTAGAGACTTCATCTTTGTTAAAGTGAAAAGTGAAAAGTGACCCGCCTGTGCTGAAGCTTCGGAGGGTTAAATGGTATATTCAGCCGGAGATTACATACTGAGCTTATTAACTTTGTTCATCATTTGAACACCATGAACGAGTGAAGCACCGCCCCTGATCGCAGTCGCAACATGTACGGCCTCCATCATCTGTTCTTCGGTATACCCTTTTTCGAGACTGTCCTGGGTATATGCATCAATACAGTAAGGGCATTGAACTGCGTGGGCTACAGCCAGTGCTATGATGGATTTTTCTTTGGCTGAGAGTGCACTATCGGCAAATACGGTTCCATAATAATCAAAGAATTTGTCGGCCAGTTCTTTCTGAAATTCTCCTACATTTCCGAATTTCTTCAGGTCATCAGGGTTGTAATAGGTTTTTTCCATAGCTAAAGTTAATGTGAATCATGGGTTGTTTTATGAGATTCTTTATACTTTCCAATCCGGATGGATTCAATATAGTTCATCATGAGAACAAAATAGAACTAACCTGGGATCGATTAACAAATTCCAGTGAAAATAGAAAAGAATGGTGATGAGAATATCACAAAAGAGTAAAAATGAAAGGGTTAATCACCTAACCCGGACTTCTCACCAAGAAGATTCCGGGCTAATTTGGTTCCCCTTAAGTAAACCCAGCCAGTTACTTTTTAACAGCAAGAATCATTCCGCTTGCCCAAGAGATTTTGGTGATTCGAAAATCGCTTCGCTGTTCGAGTATTTTGACCAGGTTGGCTGCTTTTTCGCCATGACCTTCCGGCCAATCGGCCCGATATTGCATATCGTCGATTACATAGAAGCCAGAAGACTTTAGCAATGAGAAGGTTTCCTCAAGAAGACGGTACTTGCCGGGCCAGGTATCGGCAAAGATAAAATCATAAACGGGCTGAAGTTTTTGGGATAGGATCCATTCATCAACGTCAGCACACACCACCGTCAGACGCGGATCGTCGCCGAGATGCTGCTTCAGAATAGCCAGCAAGGTGGCATCGTTATCCACTGTGGTGAACCGTGAGTCTGCATCTATTCCGTCAAGAATCCAGGCCGTGGACAAACCCGTTCCGGAACCGAGCTCCAGAAATCGTCCGCTGGGTTTTGACGCTGCAAGAGTGCGCAACAGGGAACAGGTGAGGGAATCAGATGCCATTTCAAAGCCACAGGCCTTTGTATCGGCCCAAATGGCGGAAATCGCTTCAGGCTCGTGGAGTGCGAGATGGTCGTTCATATACAACGATCTTACTCAGCAACTACATTATCACTGACCAGATCAAGCAGATGTTGTGCAATTTCTATGGTATTGGCAAGTTGGGTACCCGGTACTTTGGTATAAAGATCGGCAGTTCGCAGCCCGCTTTCCAAAACCTTCAAAATGGCGTTTTCAATATTTTGTGCCGCTTCTTCCATTTGCAGGGAATATCTGCACAACAATGCGGCGGATGCGACGGCCGCTAGGGGATTAGCCACACCCTTACCTGCTATATCCGGAGCTGAGCCGTGTACAGGCTCATAGAGGCCGTTCTCACCTCCGACACTGGCAGAAGGTAGCATCCCAAGTGAACCGGTAAGCATTGAGGCGGCATCACTCAATATATCGCCGAAAAGGTTACCGGTAACCATCACATCAAACTGTTTGGGATCGCGGATGATCTGCATAGCGCAATTATCCACAAGCATGTGCGAGAGCTCCACATCAGGATACTCTGCGGCAACTTCAATTATTGATTTTCTCCACATTCGGGAACTCTCCAGTACATTGGCTTTATCAACAGAGCATACACGTCCGCCTCGAAGCCTTGCTGCATCGAAGGCTACCCTGGCCACACGCTGAACTTCTGATCTGCTATATCGCATGGTATCCACTGAGAAAGGATCGCCGTTTTCTTCAGATGTGTACCGTGGTTGTCCAAAGTAAACACCACCGGTAAGCTCACGGACTATCAGAAAGTCGGTGCCTTCAATAACTTCCTGTTTCAGAGTGGAGGCGCCGGCCAATGCGGAATGTACTTTTATCGGGCGAAGGTTTGCAAAAACCCCGAGTTCTTTTCTGAGTCGCAATAAAGCAGCTTCCGGGCGCTTGCCGGCGCTGAGGTCGTCCCATTGAGGGCCGCCGACAGCGCCCAGAAGCACAACTTTAGATTTTTTACATGCATCGATAATTTCATCGGTAACCGGGTCTCCGTACTGTTCATAGCAGGTTCCGCCAAAAGGCAGTTCGGTAACATTCAGTTCTGTGTCATATTTACTGCAAACAGTTTTTAACACATCAAGTGCAACAGAGGTTACCTCAGGGCCGATTCCGTCACCCGGAAGGGCTACAATGTCAACTTGTTTCATTTAGCTGCCACCATTCCGGTTTGTCTTGCGTATTCAAAGATGCCTCCGGCACGTACTATATCAGCCACACTGCCCAGCGGTTTAATTTTATACTCTTTACCCTGGCTGTGATTTTTGAGTATGTGATTTTGCTGGTCAATTTCCAGGTCATCACCGGTATGAACTTCCCTGCTGAGGTCTTCATAACTTTCAAATGGAATAAGAAAACCACCGTCTACGGAATTGCGGTAAAAAATACGTGCGTATGAAGGTGTCACAATTGCTTTAATCCCGGCAATTTCAAGACAGGCAGGAGCGTGTTCGCGGGATGAGCCGCAGCCGAAATTATCGCTGGCTACAATTATCCGGAATTCACTTTCGGTTTCACCTTCTTTGGTTAGCTGGACATTCCCTTGAGGAAGGCCAGATTCGGCAACAGGAACGCCAGAAAGCGCATATTTGCCGTAAAATTTTCGTTCTTCAGGGTCATCCAGGCTGTAGACAAGGTGTGCAGCCGGTATGATTTGGTCTGTGTCGATATTCTTACCCAATACAAAGGCTTTTCCTTTAATGGGATCTGAGTTTGTACTCATTAGTCTAATTTTCTTTTAATCTGATTGAATTCACTTTTGGTAGTAAAAATCAGACGCTGACAGGTCCGATGGACGCTGTCAGGTCTTTATTCTTGTGCCTCAGGCCTCGTAACATATATCTTAAATAACAGTTTCCTGGATAAAAACCCGGGGATCGGTAATTACTCCGGTTATTGCTGAAGCAGCTACTGTATATGGCGAAGCGAGGTAAACCTGGGCTTGTTTCGATCCCATCCTTCCGGGATAATTTCTGTTAGTGGATGAAATACAGATTTCATCACTATTCAGACGTCCAAATGTATCAGACGGACCGCCAAGGCAGGCAGCACAGGATGCATTACCGATCCGGCATCCGGCTTCCCTGAAAATCTCGATCAAGGGTACGCCAAATATGGTTTCGGTTTCGAGCCCGCGTGCAATTTCAGTTGTTGCGGGGACAATATAAGTGTCAATTTTCACTTTATTGCCCTGAATAATCTCAGCAGCAGCCCGGAAATCGGAAAGTTTACCGCCTGTGCAAGAACCGATATATGCACGGTTCAGGTAGGTACCTTCAAGCTCTTCGGCAGTAGCTTTATTATCGGGACTGTGAGGTTTGGCAACCATCGGGACAATCTCTTCGAGATTATAGAAATGTTCGCTGTAGTATTTTGCATCGGGATCACTGTAAACCAGCTCATACGGATGGTTGGTTCTGGATTTTACATAAGCTTCGGTAATTTCATCCGGCTCTACAACTCCATTTTTACCACCCGCCTCAATAGCCATATTAGTGAGGGTCATCCGGTCTTCCATGGTCAGTGCTTTAATGCCGGGACCTGCGAACTCCATGGTTCTGTAAGTTGCTCCGTCAACACCAATATCCCCGATAATTTTTAAAATCAGGTCTTTAGCCATGAGATAAGGAGGCATGGCTGTACCTTCAAAAATAAATCGCATGGTTTCGGGTACTTTTACCCACAATTTGCCTGTTCCCATAATAAATGCAGCATCGGTATTACCGATCCCGGTTGCGAACTGCCCGAAAGCTCCGGCTGTGCAGGTATGGGAATCGGTTCCGAAAAGTACTTCGCCGGGCCGTGTAAAACCTTCTTCAGCCAACGCTACATGGCAAACGCCTTTATAGCTGTCTGATCCTACATCGTAGAAATACGGCAGGTCCTGTTCGGCTGCAAAAGCACGGAGAATATCTACATTCCTGTTGGCATATTTGTCGGCAGTAAAGATATAATGATCTGGTATGATCACCAGTTTTTCTTTATTCCACACCTTCGCATTTTCGCCGAATTGTTTTTGAAAAATTCCAATTGCAGGTGGCCCGCAAACATCATGGGTCATCAGGATATCAACATCCACCCACACATTGTCGCCGGGCGAAACCCGGTCTTTCCCGCTGTGTTTTGCGAGTATCTTTTCGGTTAAGGTCATTCCCATAATTAATAATGGTGGTTTGTATTAAGTATTATATTTTGTGTTTCATTTCGTTTGGCTAAACAGGCTAAGTGCATTGCGTGCGGCATTTATTTTAAAAATAAATGCCGTTTACAGGCAATTTAACCACCCGCTGCAAATGTTTGCTTTGGATTTTGTTTTGAATATTTGGCTTTTGCCATGATGTTAATCAAATCCTGATCTTCTACAATTTTCTGTTTATCTGCCAGTTCGGTTACTTTGATATAAACTTCATTAAGGTCTTCTTTGTTAAGGAAGTAGCCCAGTTCTTCAAGTTTTCTGCCAAGTGCAAACCGTCCGGAGTGCTTGCCAATTACAATTTTATTGCACGTTAATCCAACCGATTCCGGTGTCATAATTTCGTAAGTGAGCGGATTTTTAAGCACACCATGCTGGTGAATTCCGGCTTCGTGAGCAAATGCATTATCACCAACGATCGCTTTATTTGGCTGGACTCCTTTACCGGTAATCTGTGCCAACAGCTGGCTGGATGGAAAAATTTCTTTTGTATTGATCGATGTAGAATAATGCATCGAATTTTTCCTGGTTTCAATTGCCATAACCACCTCCTCGAGAGAAGCGTTTCCGGCACGTTCACCTATTCCGTTAACGGTACATTCAATCTGACGTGCGCCGTTCTGTAATCCCATAAGTGAGTTTGCAACTGCCAAACCAAGATCGTTATGGCAGTGCACACTAATGGTGGCCTGTTCAATATTCGGGATATTTTCCTTCAGGGTTCTGATCAGTTCACCATATTCCCATGGTAAAGCATAACCTACGGTATCAGGAACGTTAATAGTGGTCGCTCCTGCATCTATCACTGCGGTGAAGATTTCTATAAGGAAATCCGGATCACTTCTGGATGCATCCTCGGCAGAAAATTCGATATCTTCATAGTGTGATTTGGCGTATTTAACTGCATTTACAGCGGAATCAATTACTTCAGCCCGGCTCATCTGAAGCTTGTATTTCAGGTGAATATCACTGGTGGCAATGAAGGTGTGAATCCGTGGTTTTGTTGCAAACTGAACGGCCGATACAGCTCGCTCAAGATCTACTTGCCGTGTGCGGCAAAGTGCAGCAACGGAGCTCATTTTTATTATTCTGCCAATTTCCTTTACGGTTTCGTAATCACCGTCGGAAGCGATCGGAAAACCGGCTTCAATCACATCAACACCCAATTTCTCGAGCTGTAGAGCCAAACGAAGCTTTTCTTGCTTGTTCATGCTGTAACCCGGCGACTGTTCGCCATCCCGGAGGGTTGTATCAAAGATGGTAATGTGACTGTCCATGATGTTGATTGTTTAGTATTGCTGTTTAGTCTTCTCTTTCTTCAAAAAGTGAATGTAAGGGGATGAAATCAGGCATAAGGCCTGATACATGCCACCTTGTTCCCTTTTTAAGCCGGAGGTGAACTTACTGTACTGGCATCTGCCAGATTATTTTCCGTTTTCTTTTTTGGTTTACTTTTTTGGTTCATCAGGAAATAGATGATCCCTTCTGAAAGTGCCTTCCAGCTTGCATCAATAATATTTTCGGAAACGCCAACTGTACCCCAGCTTGAACCATCTTTAGCTGAGTCGATCAGTACACGTACCTTGGCGCCGGTTCCGTCTTTTTCGTTCAATACCCGTACTTTGTAATCCTGCAACTGCATGGAGGAAATTTCGGGATAGAACTCACATAATGCACGCCTCAGTGCGGCATCAAGTGCATGAACAGGGCCATTTCCCTCGGCTGCACTGAGTTCGATCTGGTCATTTACCCGTACCTTGATGGTGGCCTCAGATCGCGATTCTCCAATTGCATTGCGTTCCATAATGACACGGAAGCCCTCGAGTTTGAAAAAATCGGGTGCTTTGTTAGTGATTTGTTTTACAAGCAATTCAAAAGATGCCTCTGCTGCCTCAAACTGGTAACCTTCGTTTTCCAGTTTTTTTAATTCCTGAACAATTTGTGCACTTTCTACAGATTTTTTGTCAAACTCAAAACCGAGTTCTTCCGATTTGTAAGATACGTTGCTTTTGCCTGACAGGTCAGATACAAGAACCCTTCGGTTGTTTCCAACCAGTTCGGGTTTAATGTGCTCGTATGTCTGTTCATTTTTGATGATTGCGCTTACATGAACTCCGCCCTTGTGTGCGAAAGCACTCTTTCCTACATAGGGTTGTTTATTATCTGGTGTCAGGTTTCCAAGTTCACTGACAAATTTTGAAAGTGTTGAAAGCTGGGCAAGTTGTGAATCGCTCACGCATTGATACCCAAGCTTTATCTGAAGATTAGGGATGATAGAGCAGAGGTTCGCATTACCACATCGCTCTCCATACCCGTTGATGGTACCCTGAACATGTACGGCACCAGCCCGGATAGCAGCCAGGGAATTCGCTACAGCAAGTTCCGCGTCGTTGTGAGCATGAATTCCTATTGGTGATGAAACCGTTTTATTTACATGTTTAACAATCTCTTCAACTTCATGGGTCAGAGTTCCGCCATTTGTATCGCAAAGCACAATAACGTTGGCACCTGCATTCTGTGCGGCAAACAATGTTTTGAGGGCATAATCAGGGTTGTCTTTGTAACCGTCAAAAAAGTGTTCCGCATCATATATCACCTCTTTCCCATTCTCTTTTAGGTATTCGATGGAACCTGAAATGATTTCGAGGTTTTTTTCTGGGGTGATGTTCAGGGCTTGTGTAACATGCAGGAGCCATGATTTTCCAAAAACTGAAACGGCAGGTGTTTCTGCCTCGATTAATGCCCTCAGATTTGGGTCTTTTTGCGGCGCATTACCGGCACGGCAGGTGCTGCCGAAAGCCACAATTTTTGCATTGTGAAAGTTGTGGCGTTTTGCTTTATCAAAAAATGCCATGTCTTTCGGGTTGGAACCCGGCCAGCCCCCTTCAATGTAATGAACTCCAAACTCATCCAAACGTTTGGCAATCCGGAATTTATCCTCTGCAGAAAAGGACACTTTTTCGCCCTGTGTTCCGTCGCGGAGTGTGGTGTCGAATATCTGGATGGTTGGTGGCATTTTGATTTGGTTTAGAGGCTAATAATTAAGCCAGTGGTTGTTCAGCCAGCTGGTTCTGCCTGTGGTTTGGGTTGTTTTTTTACCTCTATCCAGTCCATCATGGAGCGCAGTTCTTTTCCGATTTTTTCGATCTGGTGGTCGCCGAGGGAACTTCTCATCTTTTTGAGTTCAGGCAGGCCTTCACGGTTTTCATCCATCCATTCTTTGGCAAATGAGCCGTTCTGGACTTCTTCGAGAATACTCTTCATCCTTTTTTTCGTATCAGAGTCAATTACCCGTGTTCCCCTCGAAAGCCCGCCGTATTCTGCGGTGTCGCTAACAGAGTAGTACATTCGTTCGATACCACCTTCGTACATCAGGTCAACAATCAGTTTCAGCTCATGGAGGCATTCGAAGTAGGCAATTTCCGGCTGGTAACCGGCTTCAACCAGCACCTCAAAGCCAATTTTCACCAGTTCTGATGCTCCTCCGCAAAGAACTGCCTGCTCACCGAACAGATCGGTTTCAGTTTCTTCTTTGAATGTGGTTTCAAGCACGCCTGCACGGGCTCCGCCGATCGCCTTGGCATATGCAAGTGCGGTATCTTTTGCGGTGCCACTGGCATCCTGGTAGATTGCAAAAAGACAGGGAACTCCGGAACCTTCGGTATATACACGCCGAACAAGATGTCCGGGACCTTTGGGAGCCACCATAAAAACATCCACATCTGAAGGTGGTACAATTTCGTTGAAATGAATGTTGAACCCGTGGGCAAACATCAGGGCGTTGCCGGGTTTCAGGTTTGGCTCTATACTTTCTTTATACACCGGCCCCTGGTGCTGATCGGGGATAAGTACCATCACGATATCTCCTTTGGCAGCAGCATCAGCAGTTTCAAATACGCTGAGTCCGGCTTCTTCGGCTTCTTGCCACGATTTACTGCTTTTGCGCAGGCCCACGATCACGTTTATGCCGCTGTCGCGAAGGTTAAGTGCGTGAGCATGCCCCTGGCTTCCATAGCCAATTACAGCTACCGTTTTTCCGGATAAGTAATCAAGGTTGGCATCTCCGTTATAATAAGTTTTGGCTTTCATTCTGTTATTATAGTTGTTTTGTTTCGTTAGTGTCATTCCGGTCCTGACCAGGAATCTCCTGTTCCACCTGGATCAGGAGATGCTGAAACTGGTTCAGCATGACGGTTTCACTAATTAATATTTACCGCGCCCTGGAACTCACGTTTAAGTGCAACACTTCCCGTGCGCGACATGGCTACAATTCCGTATGGTTTTAAAACTTCGATCATCGCATCCACTTTGTCGGTATTTCCGGTTACTTCCAGTGCGAGCTTATCGCTGGTAATATCGATCACTTTGGCCTTAAATGCCTGTGCGATCAACATAATTTCGGGGCGCCCGGCTTTTGCTGTGGATACTTTGATAATTGCCAGTTCCCTTTCAATCGACTTTTTATGGGTAAGGTTGATCACTTTTAAAACATCCACCACATTGTAAAGGTGCTTGTTGATCTGTTCAACCGTTTTTTCATCTCCCCGGGTTGTGATGGTCATTCTGGCCATTCCCGGTTCAGCTTCTGAAGCAAATGTAACGCTATCGAGTTCAAAGCCTTTGGAACTGAAAATACCGATAATTCGGGACAGTGTATTAAGATTATGTTTTACAAGCACAGAAAGTGTGTGCTTAGGCTGTTTGATAATTACTGTGGATGACATATTATTTCGCTGCCTCTTCGTCTGATTCAACCATTTCGTACAGTGCTGCACCTGATGGTACCATCGGGTAACAGTTTTCTTCCTCCACAACCCGGATATCCATCAGGACCGGTGCATCTTTTATTGCCATGGCCTTATCCAGTGCCTCTTTTAATTCTTTGGGATTTTCAGCCCGCAGACCCACACATCCATAGCATTCTGCCATTTTTACGAAGTCGGGATTGTTGGAGCCAAACACGGAGTAGCTGTAGCGTTTGTTGAAGAAGAGCTGCTGCCACTGACGAACCATGCCAAGGCAATTGTTATTCATAAGGGCAATTTTGACGGGGATTTTATATTCAACTGCGGTGGCAAGTTCATAGGAAGACATCTGGAATCCGCCATCGCCCGTGATACAGACTACATCCCGGTCGGGACATGCAAGCGCCGCACCCATGGCTGCCGGAAAGCCATATCCCATAGTTCCCAAGCCTCCTGAAGAGATCCACGATCTTGGATGGTTAAATTGATAATGCTGTGCAGCCCACATCTGGTGTTGCCCCACATCAGTAACCACAATGGCGTTGCCGTTGGTTACTTCAGAAATCATTTTAACCATGTGCTGAGGATAAATCTTGTCATCGGCTTTGGGTACCACAAGCGGATGTTCCTTTTGCCATTTTCTGATGGTAGCCCACCACTTATCAATTTTTGGCGGGGAAGCAAGTTTGTCTATAGCGGGAACCACATGTTTCACATCGCCTACAATCGGCACTTCAACATCAACATTTTTCCCGATACAGGATGGGTCAATATCGATGTGTATTTTTCGAGAGTTGAGAGAAAATCCATTGAGGCGGCCGGTAACACGGTCATCAAACCGGGCTCCAACCGCAATCAGCACATCGCATTCGGTCATGGCCATATTGGCAAACCAGGTACCGTGCATTCCCAGCATTCCAAGAGACTGAGGCTTGCTTTCCGGGAATGCTCCGAGGCCCATCAATGTAGTGGTAACCGGGATATTTAAACGTTCGGCCATTGCTGTTACTTCTTCCCACGCCTGGCCGAGAATGGCTCCTCCTCCCACATAGATCAACGGCTTTTTGGCATTGCTGAGCATTTCTGCTGCCTTGGCGATTTGCGGATGGTGGCCATAAAGAGTTGGTTTGAAGCTTGGAATATCAACATTATTATCAAGCCCGGCATATTTGCCCTTGGTATTGAGCATATCTTTGGGAAGGTCGACCAAAACGGGGCCTGGCCGGCCGTGAGTGGCAATATGAAACGCCTCCTTCAGTACATGTTCGAGGTTGTTTACATCACGTACAAGATAATTTTGTTTTGTTATTGGCCGTGTGATTCCAACAATATCCGCTTCCTGGAAGGCATCATTCCCGATAACACTGGTTGGCACCTGGCCTGTAAGAACCACAAGTGGGATTGAATCCATCATGGCTGTCGCAATACCGGTAACGGTATTGGTGCCTCCGGGGCCTGAAGTTGCAAGAACCACACCGGGCTTGCCGGTTGCACGTGAGTAACCGTCGGCAGCATGAGTTCCGGCTTGCTCATGGCGTATCAAAAAGTGCCTGAGGTCTGTATTACCGAAAAGAGTGTCATATATAGGGAGAACTGCCCCGCCGGGATAACCGAAAATCGTATCTACTCCAAGGTCAACAAGGGTTTTGAGTAAAATTTCAGATCCGCTGTATAATTGCGCTGCATCTTCGACATTATGCCTGAAGACCGGCTGCAATGGGGATTGCTTCGAAATATTTTCGGCAGTGGTTATTGTTTTGGTTGATTTCATGTTGCCTCGCGGATATACGTTGCCCGCCAGAGGTCAAAGTAAATCTAAATTGTAGGATTTGGCTTCTAACCTCTGGCAGTTGTGGTTATTTGATAATTAGGTTTAGAATTTGAATGCCAGAAATTAGAATTGAAAGTATAATCAGACCGATAATAGTGCTTATACTGTCAGTTGTTATGTAAGGGAATAATGTTACTACAATGAGGGTAAGAAAAATGATGCCCGGTACAGAAAGAAAAACCACATTTGACAAATCGTTAGCTGATTTGCAGGTATCGGATACAATGTAATCCGGAGATGAATTTATGTATGTTATTGCGGTAGACAATTTGTATTCTGTTACATGAACATCACATGCAAAAACTTATACAATGAGTGCAACTCTGTCAAGGATTTTTTTATATAATTGGTAAAATAAATTTTGAATTGTTAAATAGATTTGCTAAAAGCGCTTCCATTGATAATAATATCGATCCTAACATACTGTCTATAAACAACTAATACTGCATTTACAAAAGATGACCAAATTGAACAAATTTAGCTCCAGATTAACCCAGGAACAGGCGCAAGTCGGTTCAAAAGCCATGCTTTATGCCACCGGTTTGAGCGAGGACGACATGAATAAGCCGCAGATTGGCATTGCAAGTACCGGCTGGGACGGCAATCCGTGTAATATGCATTTGAACGATCTGGCTGTGGTTATTAAGAAGTCGGTATGGGCGAATAATATGGTTGGTTTTGTGTTTCATTCAATCGGTGTAAGTGATGGTATTTCAATGGGAACAGAAGGGATGAAATTTTCACTGCCATCTCGTGATATCATTGCAGATTCCATCGAGGTGGTGATGCAGGCACAATGGTACGATGCCAATATTTCGGTGGTTGGATGCGACAAAAATATGCCTGGTTCAGTGATGGCCATGGCCAGGGTAAACCGTCCCTCGATTATGGTATATGGCGGCACAATACGCCCGGGGAACCTGAACGGGCAAAAGCTTGACATTGTGTCTGCTTTTGAATCATACGGCAAATTTCTTTCTAATGAGATTGATGAAGAACAGATGAACCAGGTGCTGAAGCATGCTTGTCCGGGGGCAGGAGCATGCGGAGGGATGTACACTGCCAATACCATGGCCTCAGCTATTGAAACATTGGGAATGAGCCTGCCTTACAGTTCATCCATTCCGGCAACACACAAGGAGAAAATCAAGGAGTGCGAAGAGGTCGGCAGATCGATTTGCCATATCCTGGAAAAAGACATCAAGCCAAGAGATATCATTACTACAAAATCTATCGAAAATGCAGTTGCCATGATTATCGCATTGGGTGGTTCCACCAATGCGGTTATGCATATGCTGGCTATCGCGCAGGCAGCTGAAGTTGATTTTACGATTGATGATTTCCAGGCTGTAAGCGACCGGACACCATTTCTTGCCGATCTGAAGCCGAGTGGCAAGAATGTAATGGAAGATTTGTATAATGTTGGAGGGGTACCTGCTGTGCAAAAACTTTTGCTTGAACATGGTTATCTGCATGGCGACTGTATCACCGTGACTGGCAAGACACTTTCGGAGAATGTGGATGCCCTGCCAGGCCTGCTGGAGGAACAAAATGTGATTCGCCCGGTTTCCAACCCCATTAAAAAAACCGGACACCTGCAGATTATGTACGGCAACCTGTCACCAGAAGGGAGTGTTGCAAAGATCACAGGAAAGGAGGGGACAAGGTTTTCAGGAGCGGCAAAAGTGTTTGATTCGGAGGAAGATTGTCTTACAGGGATCCAGGCCGGAAAAGTTGAAAAGGGGAATGTGGTGGTGATACGTTATGAAGGGCCCAAAGGCGGCCCCGGTATGAGAGAAATGCTCTCAATCACCGCTGCAATTATGGGAGCCGGTTTGGGTAATGATGTGGCGCTAATTACCGACGGTCGCTTCTCAGGTGGAACTCACGGTTTTGTGATTGGCCACATAACACCCGAAGCGCAGCTTGGCGGGACAATCGCACTGCTGAAAGATGGTGACAGGGTTACCATCGATGCAGATAAGAGAATCCTGCAAGCAGATCTTTCAGACGAGGAACTGGCAGAGCGCCGTAAAAGCTGGAAAGCACCCGGTTTGAAATACAAAAGTGGAATTCTATACAAATATGCAAAAACCGTATCCACTGCAAGTGAAGGGTGTGTGACTGATATCTTTAAATAACCAACACTGTATGTGAACAATGTTCAGTAACCGGAATTAAACGTTTACAATATACTGCTTGGGAGTTACGCCATACTGTTATTGCCACGAAGGCGCGAAGTCACAACCGTGTGCAGAATGGGCTTGATATATTTATTTGGACGGTGGTTTAAAATTGAGCTCGCGTGACCAAAACCTTTATGCTCCATTGAGCCTTGGTGTTTTCGTGGCAACAAAACGGCAAGATTTTTTTTCGAATTATGAATCTGTCATTGGTAGCGGGGGCACAAGCCCCACGGGGACAGGCAAGATGCTTGCGCCATAATGATAGTGGGGGGCAACTCCACAAGCAAGATGCTTGCGCTATCGTGATGATAACTTGCGAAGCACGCTTCAACTCTGCCAGGAGCTCATTCCATTCGCACTCTGGCAGGTTTGCGCTTGCGCCATCTTGGAGCAAGCATGGAAACGCCACTATTTCACTAATATGTCACCGGTTGTATTAAGGGAATCACAATTAACCAGTGGTTCCAAGGCCCCCTGCGATGGCATTTAACACCAGCAGCATCTCGGGAAGCATTAGCGCTGCTTCCTCATCACGGCCATTCTGCCGAAGGGAACGCCAATCCCGAAGCTGCTGAATCTGAAGTTCATGAAGAGGTTTCAGCCTTTCGGAGCGAAAATCAATCATCTGGTAGAGCCGGGGTCTGCGTTCACTGAGCTTATGACCATAAAGCCGTTCAAGCATATTCTTTGTGAGAAAAAACTCCTTTGTAATAATGGAAAGATATTGACTTGCCAGTTCGGTGTCATCAACCAGAGCTGAATAGGCCTTCATTATTTCGGTATCAGTAAGTGCAATAGCAGAAGAAGCACTTGTAATAACATACCTGAATGGTGTGAAATGAATGGCATTATGGCTCAAAAGGTCAAAGGAAGCTTCATCTTCTTTTTGAAGGCGTGCCAGGGCAGATCCGACTCCAAACCACCCTGTAAGGAAGAATCGGGCCTGACTCCAGCTGAAAACCCACGGTATAGCCCGAAGATCTTCAAATGTGCGCCTGCCGGTTCTCCTGGCCGGCCGTGAACCTATACTGCTCATTTCGATCACATCGATGGGTGTTGCCTGCGAGAAAAATCGAACAAAATCAGCAGATTGAACCAGCCCCTGGTAACTCTCAAGGCTGAAACCGTAAAGCTGGTTTACAATTTCTTCAAGGTTGCTGACTTTTTCCTGATCGAATTTACGGCGTATATTGGTTTTATCGAATACTCCAAGTGTTAACCCTACCGTTCCGGCTTGCAGCAGCTCAAGGTTGTAGAGGGCAGTCAGCCGGTTGGCGTATTTTTGTGAGATTATTTCACCCTGCTCGGTAATTCTCATGTGCCCTTTAATGGTAGTGGGCGGGAGCCCGGCAATAAAACGGTGGGTGGGACCGGCGCCCCGGCTGATGGTTCCGCCGCGGCCATGGAAAAAACGGATTTGTACGCCATGTTTTTCGCCGGTCTGAGCCAGTGAACGCTGAGCAAGATGCAGGCTCCAGAGGCTGGCAAGTATGCCGCCGTCTTTGTTGCTGTCACTGTAACCGATCATTACCTGTTGAGCAGGCATACCCTTCTCAGACATCGAATGGTATTCAAGTGAACGGCGTGTAATGGGATGTGACAAAAAGGTATCCAGTATTGCCGGGCCTCTTTCAAGGTCGCCAATGGTTTCGAGTAATGGTACCACAGGTAATAAACAAACCAAGCCTTTTTCAGTCATTTTCATCAGGCCGGCCTCACGGCATAATGCATATACAGCAAGAAGATCGCTCGGTTTGCGCGTCATGCTGACGATCAGCGAACCAATGCCGCGGCTGCCGAACCGGTTGATATATTTGTAAAGTACCCGGTAACAGGAGTATACAGCTACCGCTTCGTTGCCAAGACCGTAACTGTCGCGTACGAATGGCCGCGGGGTTTCAAGTTCTTTGCTTAGAAATTCGACCCGCCGTTCTTCAGGCCATTCGGCAAAGTTTTCCCCCTCGGTAACTCCGGATGCTTTCAGCAATTGTGATAAAGCGGCATCATGGAAGCGACTGTTTTGGCGAACATCAAGCCTGGCAAGGTGAAAGCCAAAGGTTTTGGCCAGGATTGCCACAGGTTCAACATCAGAATCGGCAATGCGTGAAGCTTTGATTTCTCTAAGTGAGGCAGAAAGCAGATCGAGATCCATTAAAAGTTCCGTTTCATCACCATAATAACGGCCAGAACCCGGTTCTGTGACCACATCACCGTTTTCGTGAAGAGGAAGCAAAAGCTGAATGAGATTCAAAAACTGCCTCCAGGGTTCGTCGGGATTACGTTCAAGTGCAGGTTCCGCTTCCATGCCAATTTGCCGGCTGATTTCATAAATTCGCTTACCCAGAATTTCGGGAACCGCTGCTTCATGCATCGAAATACTGAGTTTCTGCGCCAGCCCGGAGAGGGCATCCCGCAGCAATCGCAGGGAATGTTGCCTGAATTCCATAAGCGTTTGGTTCGTTACCTCATCTGTGACGTACGGATGACCGTCGCGGTCGCCGCCTACCCAGTTTCCAAAACTGACAACGGGAAGTGAATGCCTTGAACTTAGCAGGGACGGATCGAAACCTGTTTTTTCCCAGGCATCCCTGAGCCGCTGAACCAACATGGGAAGAACCTGCGGGAATACGTTCAGCAGGTAATGGAGAACATTTCGCCGTTCGTCTTCAATCTGCGGTTTCTGGAGAAATACCTGGCCGGTATGCCAAAGCCGCTGCATGGCTGCAATAATTTCGTTTTCGATCTGTTCCCGTTCAGTGCCGGTCCAGATCGGATTTTCCCGTTTTACCATCAATACATATATGGAACGTAACTGGTCGATCACGGTTGACCGTTTCGACTCCGTTGGATGGGCGGTAAGTACCGGTTCTATGATGCTTCCCGGAAGTGCCGCAGCGATCTCTTCGGCGGAGATACCGCTCTCTTTCATGTCTTTCAGTGTTCGGCCCCACAATCCTGAGATGCGGTGCAGCCCATATTTTGTTTCCAGTTTTCGGCGAAGCTGAACGGCAGCGTTCTCTTCCACAATGGTGATGATCTGGAAATAGAGCGAAAATGCCTTGCTGATTTTATGGGATTCAAACCCGGTATAACTGTTATCTTCAAGAAAAGAGACAATTTCATCCTCGCCGGATTCCCGTAGCATCTTTACGAAACAGTCATGTAAAAATTGAAGATCATTCCTGATTTTTTCAAGTTCAATACTGTCATCTGTTACACTGAAGTACATAGTTTCTTTATATTTAAATTCTGACCAAAATTGGTGATAAATTCAAAATCCAAGCACCAAAATTTCAAACATTTCTACGCACAATTAGGGCCTCGATGTGCCGAAAAAGTCCGATAGAAATGATACCAACATTTTGGAATTATTGACACGCCTGTTCTGATATTTCTGTCGGGGTTTAATAAAATGAGTCGGTTTATCCGGGTTAGGTTAGTTGAGATTTTGGATTAAATTGGTCTGTACGAATAAGCCTTTATGGGGACGTACCGAACTTTAAACAATCCGGCACTTTAAAATGCTCCGCATCAAAGAGAAGATGTAATTTCCTCCATTTTTAGTAACCGTTGCCAGTTGTCATCTACCTGTTTCTGGATTTCTTCGATACCGTTTGCGTATGTTCCGTTGAACAGATGTATGAACCTTCCCTGTGGTTTCAGGTAATCGGATACCGGCTTTTTTTTAGGGGGCAGGCAGGTAATTTTTAATTTTCCGTTTTCTGATTCGAACAGGGGGAAATAATTGCACTCAACGGCCAGCCGCGCAAGCTCAATAGATAATTCCGGATCGTGTTTATGCCCCGGCGGGCAGGGGCCGTCAATCATCAGGAAACGGAACCCTTCAGAATTTTTCGCTTTTTCCAGTTTTAGAATAAGGTCATCCAAAAAAGCAGGAGAGGCGGTGGCATAATAGGGCAGATGATGTGCTTCAATAATCCCCATTAAATTTTTTGCGGGCAGTTTTTTGCCGGATGGATCCGTTGCTGTTTTCGCCCCGGCAGGAGTGCCTGTACTGCTCTGAACCCCGGTGTTCATATAAGCGGCATTGTTGTTACAGATATAGATAATATTCTCCTGCCTTGCCGCTGCACCCGAAAGTGCCTGGAGACCGATATCGAATGTGCCGCCATCTCCGGCCAAAACAACTACCCATGTATCCTTTTTTCCCTGCCGGTCCAGCGCATGCCTCACCCCGGTAGCGGTTGCTGCCGCAGCGGCGAAAAGTGTGTGAACCACCGTACCCTTCATAAGGTTCATCGGGCTTGGCCCTGCAATAATAGAAAAGCAGCAGGCCGGTACTACATACACGGTATTTGGTCCCATCACGTGAGAAACATATCGTGCGAGAAGTGTCCAGCCGCAACCCCTGCAGCTCAGCGCCCCGCTGTAGATGCTTTCCTTTTGAATAATAAATTCTTTTGCCGGTTCCATGATGGTTATTTAATCCAGGTTACTTCATCGGTTAGCGGTGAATTAACATCCAGGTTGATGATTTTTTCGATCGTTCCGGCAGAAACATCCCTGCCTCCCAGGCCAGCGTATACCCCGGATATCTTGACAGATTTACCAAATAATGCCCGTTTCATTTCCTGCATCAAGGCCCCCTCGGTGTCTCCCGTGAAATTTCTGTCGATAGTAATGATGGTGCAACCATCGCCTGCCGGTTTCATTGCCTCCAAAATCGATTTTTTTGGAAATGGCTTGAACAGCCGAATTTTTAGCAGGCCTGTATCGGGATAATCATCAATTACCTGTCTCGCAGTGGTAGTGATGGTTGCCATGGTTACCAAAATCTTCTTCGTGTTATTATGGATGTTCACAGCTTCAACAGCACCATATGTTCTGCCAAATATTTCACTAAATTCCCTGCCGATTGTATTGGTTGCCTTCTCAACCTTATTTATATCCTCCCAATAGAGCCTGTTGTATTCGTCATACATATTGGGGCCAACAAGCCCGCCGAAAGACCGGGGCTGCTCTGTATCCACACGATTATTCTCCCTTACAGCCGGCGGAAGGAAGGTGTCGGCCAGAGATTGATCGGGAAGGTATACATTTTCGCTGGTATGGCTCAGGTAAAACGCATCCAGCACTACCATGACAGGTAATTGCAGTTTTTCAGCAAGTTTGTATGATTGAATGATTGTATCAAGAACCTCCTGTGAACTTTCGCAGTAGAATTGAATCCACCCGGTATCCCGCTGGGAAATAGAGTCCGTTTGGTCGGCCCAGATATTCCAAGGAAAAGAGGGGCGGCCTACGTTGCATGCCACTATCGGCAGCCGCATGTGGGCAATAGCGTGCAGCACTTCATGGGCATATAATAATCCCTGCCCGCTTGTGGCAGTGAAAACCCGTTCACCAACCAGCGATGCACCTTTCAGTGCTGCAAATACGGAGTGTTCGCTTTCCATGTTTACCGAAGTTGCATCAAACTCTCCGCGGTCAATCATGGATGTAATTTCTTCAATAATAGATGTTTGCGGTGTAATTGGGTAAGCTGTAACAAGGGAAACCCGGCAAAGTTTGGCGGCTACTGCAGCTGCAATGTTTCCTTTCATCACTTTTTTTGTGTGATTATTTGGAAGAACCTGATCTTCAGTTAAAGATTGTTCGGTTGTGCTGGATTCAGGCATCGGATGTTTCGTTTTACCGTTTTAAATTAGGTCTGAATAATGAATTGCCGAGCTGGGGCATTCACGTACACATACACCGCAACCTTTGCAGTAGTCGTAATTTACCCGCAAACGGTTTTCTTCATCTATGTAAATGGCAGCATCAGGGCAGAAGTTAAGGCAGTTGCCGCAGTTAAAGCATTCTCCGCAATGGAGGCATCTTTTTGCTTCTTCCATAACCGTATCACGGCTGAGGTTTCCGGCCACCTCGTCAAAATTGTCCAGTAAATTTGCCGGAATTTTCATTGGTGTTGCATGGCTGGGAGCTGGCATGAACCAGGCAGTGTTAATTTCATCATAACTGGTAATGGGCAGTGTTGATTCTTCTTTTTCCCATGTTTTGCCATTTAAGAATGCGTGTGTTTCTTTGGCTACATCATTGCCGCTGCCGATCGCTTCAACTACCGTGCCGCCCCAGGCCATATCGCCGGCACAAAAGACAGGGGTTTTGTATACCGGCTCATCAAACTCCATGAGTCCTTGCCGGGCTTTGACCGGGCTGCCTGAAAAAACAGAATGATCAGAAGACTGACCAATAGCAGCGATCACTTTGTGAACCGAAATGAATTCCTCCGATCCCGGTACCGGTACCGGCCTTCTTCTTCCCGATTCATCCGGTTCACCCAGTTCCATTTTTTGGATAATCATTTTGAGCATCCCATGATTTCCCGGTTCTACGGCAACCGGTGCTGAGAGAAATTCGAGTTTTACCCCTTCTTTAATGGCTTCTTCCACTTCGTGTGCTATGGCAGGCATTTCCTGTTTTGTCCTGCGATAGTATATGGTCGGGACTGCACCAAATCGCAAAGCCGTTCTTGCCACATCCACGGCAGTATTTCCGCCTCCTATCACAGCCAGGATATCTCCCCGGTTCAATTGACCGGTTTTTTTGTTGATGTTGACGTCCCGCAGAAATTCAATTCCGTCACTAATTCCACTCTGGCTGCCCAGGTTGAGCCCCATTCCAATATGTGAACCAACCGCTGTAATAATTGCCGAATAGTGATCTTCAAGTTCAGCAACCGTTACTTTTTTCCCGGTTATAATCGTGACACCCTGCTCCTCAATCTGTTTGATTTCATCATCAAGCACATCTTCAGGCAGCCTGAAACGGGGGATGCCCGAACGCATCATGCCACCGGCTTTTGGCATCGCTTCATAAACGGTAACGGGATAACCGAGATTTCGGAGACGAAGAGCGGCTGTGAGGCCCGCGGGGCCGGATCCGACCACAGCAATTTTTTCGTTTTTTGATATCGGAACAGGGCTTTTCTTTCGGCCTTTTTTGAAATCTCCGATAAACCGTTCAATTGCACCAATATTCACGTTGCCATCAAGATAAATCCGGTTGCATGATTGTTGACAGAAATGTGGACACACACGCCCGCAGATAGCGGGAAATGGGTTATGTTCGTATATAAGTTCATGTGCTTCTTCGAACTTTCCTTTGGCTGCAAGATCAACAAACCGCCTTACATCAGTACCCGCGGGGCAATTATAAGTGCAGGGGGCTTCACGGGTTTCGTACTTTGGCGCAACCACTCTCCAGCTGCCTGTTTTATTGACTGACATCGGCTTATCCCAAAAAGGAACCGGGGAGTCGGGTTTTGATGCCTTTGCTGCGGAACCATTTGACTGTTGTAAGCGGAAAAGTGTATCAACAAATTCGTTGATGTTATTGAATGCGGTTATGGCGGCTTCCACATTGGCTTCGGGTTTAATGGGTACTTCCAGTTTGATGATTTCCGCGGCTTCGTGAACATCGGCGTCCAATACCCGGAGAACTGCGCCAACCATCGCGGCATTTACGATAGGAAGTGATATGCTTCCAAGTTTCCTCTCAACTGATATACGGGTGGCCGGTACGGTTACAATGCGACTGGCTTTCCCCTTGAATGACTGTGGTGATTTGTCACTGTTTATAATCAGTGTGCCATCCGTGGTCAGGCCATCGATCAATGCGGAATTTTCCATTAATCCCTCATCGAAAACAATAACCATGTTAGGCTGGTAGATATAGCTTCTAACCTGGATTGGTGCGGATGAAATTCTGAGATAAGCCTGGATCGGAGCGCCGGTACGTTCCACGCCGAAAAAAGGGAAAGCCTGAACTTCAAAATTGTAACGATAACTGAAGATCTTTGCAAGCATCTCAAACGCAGTTACCATACCTTGTCCGCCCCTGGCATGCCCTCTAATTTCTATCATTTTTCTTAAGACTGTCATCGCTCTCCGATATCACTTAAAAATTAGAATAGGCTCACATGTGCCTCTTTTTTAATATAGTAAAAATACTTCCAAAAGGTTGGAGATTAGGGGACGAGTGTATACTTTTTGCTATCAGCTATCAGCTATCAGCTATCAGCTATCAGCTATCAGCTATCAGTGATCCAGTTTCATATTCCGCTATTTTGGGATATAGTTGGGTCACGTTTCCTCAATTCTCGTATATGTTGAAAGAAGTATAAATGAAAGCTGACGGCCGTCAGGCACTTCAAGCGATGTTTATGCCAATTTATTGTTTATAATTTTATTCGCTATGAACTGAATGACCATTGTATGAATAGAGGATAAATTCGATCATTCGGTTTATCGGTTTATCGGTTTATCGGTTTATCGGTTTATCGGTTTATCGGTTTATCGCAAATCAT
>RECI01000156.1 GCA_007694095.1 Balneolaceae bacterium
ACGTGTACTTTTTTTAAGTGAAATCAAAGAAGTATTAATAATTTAGATTTCCAGAATACCAAAACATATAGTTTATTTGGTGGAGTGATCTGTCAAGCAGGATGTAAAATATATTCAACGAATTTGAATCCATGCAGGCCGTTACGGACCCTTTTGTCCTTATATTTTTTTGTATTTTCATCATTGGCAGCGGCTTCCTGAATACGCAGCATATCTTCTTCACTTTCATACTGCCACATCACTACAACTTTTCCTGCCTTGTCTCTGTATCGATCGAGAAATAGGGCGCCATACTTTTCATGTACCGGTTTTACATATTTGTAGAATACTTCATCAGCCTTCTCGTGATTTGCATTTTCTGAATGGTAAATTCTCATTCTTATCACCATTGTATCCGATCCCAGTATTTTTTTTCGATGTACGGTTTCAGTTCTTCTTCATAGTAATAATTTGACCTTGGAATTCGATCAACAATTAACTTTGTGGTTTCAACTCCTAACTGATCAATCATCAACTGAATCCATTCCATTTTGATATTCCGCTCGCCTGACAAGTGATAAATAATTGATTCGTCCGAAACTTTTGGCACCCCAAGCATCTCTTCTGATATCGGTATAGTTCCATCCCGTTGTAACCAATCTGTCCGATATTCTTTTGCAAGATCAATGGCTTCAGATAAATTCAAATTACGTCCGCCCAAACCGATGCCGCAAAGAGAACCATCAATTAACTTACAACCCGAAAGCAGTGCTTCTTTTGTGTTTTGATATGCCAGGCCCAGATTGTTATGGGCATGATAACCGGTGAGCCCGGCCCGATTATTTTTTACAATCGATACAATTCTGCGTACATCATCCGGCAAAAGTGCTCCCCTCGAATCTGCAATATACACTGCTGCTGCTTCAGGGTTTAACGAACGGACAGCATCACCGATTTGACTGTCAGTATAGCAGGAGACACTGGTAAGGTTAAACGTGAAGCACATTCCGGATTCAGAGCACAATTCAGACAAACGGTTTGCCGGATCCGTATTTCTCAAATCTACCGGAATTCTGACCAAATCAATGGTATCTTTTCGGCTTCTCAGAACATTTTTTGCATCTTTTACAGAAGGGCGGACCATTGCTGCAAACAGAAATCCATTTTTTAAATGCATGATGGTATCAAAAAAATCCGGCGGCCATGATGCTGTCACCGGCAGACCCGGTTCATTATCCAGGTAGCCGATTTCGATGATGTCTGCCCCAAGATTACCGGCCGCGGAAATCGCTGTTTGGATTTGACGTTCATTAAAATTCCAATCGTTTAAATATCCACCGTCGCGGAGTGTAACATCAATCAGGATGGGCTTTTTTCTGTCGGAAAAGGGGTTTAGTGGTATCTTACTCATTAACGAATCTCCAAATTCATACTTGATATATCCACTTTTTCCGAACTTCTGTTTATATATACACTATCTTTTCCAGTGTTTTCGAGTAATGTGACTCCAGCGCCAATAACCGATGATTCACCTATTTCGATATCATTCCGAATGATTGAACCGGTCCCCAAAAAACTATATGGCTTTACGGTTACCCCGCCGCCAATGATTACGCCCGAGGCTATGAAACAGTGGTCCATGATTTTACTGTGATGGCCAACAATACATCCGCTTCCGATAAACACATTTTTACCAATAGTTGAATAGGGTTGGATAATCGTTTGTTCTCCGATTTTGCAGTTCCCCGCCAGCTGCAAACCGTCCCAGACTACAGCCGTCGGGCTCACATAGCTCATAAGATGATAACCCATTTTTTCCGCTTCATTCACTCTCTCTGCACGTAACTGATTCAATCGTTTATACCCTACCACGATCATCATATCATTTGTGTCGGGCGGATATTTTTCCGCGGCTGATTGAAATGGAATCACAGGTTTGCCAAACAGGCTCTGCCCATTCATATATTCGTCATCTATCAGGAAAGCTGAAATAGTGAGGCCTTCACGAATCAGGTGATAATATAATACCTGTGCCGTTTTACCTGCACCAAAAAGCAGAAGTTTTTTTTGCTTATTAGCCTTTTTAATCACCATCCAATTAACCGGTTTAATTCATCTTCTTGTATTATATTCCTGTCTGAATGTTTAGTGAATTCCGTTTCCTGATTTTCGCCTAAAAATACAGTCTCTAAAAATTTTATTTGGGCTTGGATATGCGGATTCCTGAATATCCAAACTGTTTCAAGGTTCAGGCCAAATTCAGAATTAATTGCGAACGTCAGCTCTGAAGCTGCGAGACTGTCACCCCCTTCGGCAAAAAAAGATTTTGAATTGTTTATAACCGGTTTGTCCAATACTTCCGACCATTTTTGTAACAAAAAATTTTCAATCGTAACCGGTCGTTTTTTTATTGTTCTTTTTTGATAGTCATTATTCCTTATATAATCCATTGCGATCCCGATCAGTTTCGTTTGATCTGACTTTCCCCTTAAATTAGTCGGAATCGCGCTGACATCCACAAAATATGTCGGAATATGTGACACATGCAGCTCATCTGATAATCTGTTCACGATATCCAAATCTGAAATACTTTCGGGTTTTCGTACAACACATGCAACAATCTGTTGATTACCCATATTATTTTCAACTGCAAGTACTGCCGCATTTTCAATTTCTTCAAATGTATCAAGCGTTTTTTCGATCAGAGTCAGATCGATACGTACTCCGTTGATTTTAATCAGCCTGTCTTTTCTTCCCAACAAAACAAGATCCCCTTCCTCATTCCACAGTGCCATGTCCCCGGTAAGGTAGGTACGCAAACCGGGTTCACTCTTCTCCATCAAAATGGCATTGGTATAATGATCGGTATCAAGCACTTCCAAAGCCATGTATTTTGATGAAACAATCACTTCACCCGGTTCACCATTTTTAACTTCTTTTCCGGCTTCATCCACTAAACGGACTTTTTTTGTGGGTACGGGTTTGCCGGCAGGAATACTTTTTAAGGTTTTGATATTCTTAAGGGAAGTGGTAAATACAGAAATAAGCATGGTTTCAGTACTGGAATAATTCAGTGTAATAAGGCACCCGGGGCGAAAATGTTTGCTGACAACCTGTAATAAACCGGGATTCAGGGGTTCACCACCAAAAATCAAATGGTTTATTCTTAATGTATGAATATCTCTTTTTTTTATGGATTGAATAAATTTCCCCATCACTGAAGAAGACCCCTGCAACCTGTTTGTATTTGATGCTATCAACTTTTGTCTGATCTGTTCAAAAGTTTCAGTTTTCAAATCGAAACAAATGAGACTACAACCAGATAAAATTGAGCGCCAATAACTATTTATGATAATCGAACTTGTATGCCTGCCAAGATTAGCGTTCATCTCACCTGCTTTGTAATTATAAACCTCGGCCGATTCTATGGCATGATTATAAAGTGATTCTCTATCGATAGTTACTAATTTCTCTTTTCCAGACGAACCTGATGTAAAAACTCTGTGAAGTTCAAAATTACCTGAAACTTGTCTTTCTGAATTTTTAACTGTGGGTTCGATATTCGGTAAATTATTTACAGAAAAACACTCCACTGTTCTGAAGACTTTACTTGCACGATTAAATAATTCAGAAGAAGTTAGACATATTTGAGGCAGAATACGGTTTGCAATTCTAACTAAATGCGAATCTGGATGTGTCGGATCCATTGGTACTGCGATCTTACAGGTTTTCATACATGCAACCAATGCAGCAAAAAAATAGTATGAGGGGTTCATAAAAACTAAACAAGACTTCACATTAATCTTGTCAATATGATTGGCTATGTGATCCGATAGTTTATCTAATTGTGCAAAAGTCAAACTGCCATCGGGTGCATGAATTGCTATAGCATCCGGATTATGATTGGTTATCTCTTTGTATTTACGCAATAATAAATCAGTCATCAAACTGGTCAGCCTGTTAAACTTTAAACACTTCATTCTTCGTTATGAGCCATAAGCTCCTACCCCGCAAACATCTACACCAGTCAGGCGTACAATACTCACCTTTGGTTCCACTTCACCGGTTATCGGGTTTAACCATTGATATTCTACAAGTCCGCCCCCGGGATATTCCTGTGACACCTCCATGATTCGGGTACCAAAAGCAAAATCATCCACATCCCGAAGCTCATCAACCGGAGTGCCAATAAGGCCGGGATCGGCTCCATGTCCTGAAATGGTGCGGTCAGGCCCGTAGCAAAACACATAGAGGTCACGGTCAATAAATGGTTCCTTTTTTTCTGTAAAGTCTCTGAGTGCCTGTTCCCTGCCCACTTCTTCGTAATGGGCAACTGCTCGATCTAACATCTTACGTGCTTCTTCCATTGTGCCTCGCGACTCTCCTACAATAACCGGCACATCCTGCATCAGGTGTTGTGCTTCAGGCGCCGTCTCACCCGGCGGCTCAGTCTCTCCGCAGGAAACAACCAGAAAGAACAGGACGAAGCCGCATACAAATTTCGTGATATATAACATCAATCTGTCTGCAGATGGGCTGTATTTATTTTTTATTTGCGAGTAGTCAATCACAATGAAACCCGTTTCACTGATGTTGGTTTGATATGGATTTCTCATCATTTTTCCATCTTTAAATTTCATAAAATGATGTATAACATGCATTTTGGCTTATAATACATTTTGATCTGATTTACAATAAAAGAAATATGGGCTGTCAGAACAAACTTCGTACTGCAATTTCTTTTTTATCAATTAACTTTCCTAAATATTCTGGAATAAAATTCCAAACCGACATATGAAGCTATGCCTGCTTATACTATTGATTTTTACTTCCGGCTGCCTCGGCACGGTTAAACACCTTTATCCGGAAAACGAAACTGAACGGCCGGTACCGGTCTACATTGTCAGCCATGGCTGGCATGTGGGGATTGCAATAGAACAGGAGTATATCAAACATCTTCTGCCTGAACATCCCAAAATGCCTGATGCCACCATTTTGAAGTTCGGATGGGGTGACGGCAAATATTATGTTGATGATGACCCTGGTTTTGGCCTGATGATGAGGGCGGCAATCATACCTACACGCAGCGTAATTCATGTTGTGGGTATGGATATCCCCATTGAGCGCTATTTCAGTACAAGCCGTGTAGTACGGGTACAGGTATCGTCAGAAGGGGCAGAAAAAATGGGCGAATTCATAGCAGCACGGTTTCGCACCGGGCCTGATGGCTACATCTTAGATGCGGCAGACGGATTATATGGCAACAGCCATTTTTTTAAGGCAACCGGATTAT
This sequence comes from Balneolaceae bacterium, assembly GCA_007694095.1. GTDB lineage: Bacteria > Bacteroidota > Rhodothermia > Balneolales > Balneolaceae > Rhodohalobacter. The sequence continues at coordinate 5,273 of RECI01000156.1, forward strand.
ATTTTGTTCCCAAAACATCCAATACCTGGACGGCAAGGGCACTCCGCAAGACGGGTTTTCCGATAACTCCAATCTATGCCATTACTTCCGGTAATGTGATTCAACAAGCCCGGAAACAAGGCGAAGTAATCAGGTAATTTTTTTAAAAATGTAAAAGATAATCAATGAATAAATCCTTCTGGTGTTATCCATGATGGAGCGTCTCGCTTGTGCCCTCGTTGAACTGTGGAATTGTGGAACTACGGGGTTTGTGACCCCCGCTATCAGTGACAGATTTGTGGAAAATTGCGTTTTCAGCCCTGAAAGGGCGAAATCACAGAGCCCGGGGCAAAGTGAGCACAGCGAATGCAAGCGAACGTCGCCCCGGGAGAGCAGAGGCAATCAGTGCCCCCCGAGTGATGGTCTTATTAAAGCCCCGGACCGAATCGAGGGGGTCATAGACCGTCTACGGTTAGAAGAAAAGAGTGCCGTGGTATCACACGAAACTGCCCGTAGTTTTCCTGTCATTTTTAATATGGTG